>CAZKCX010000826.1:0-2640 GCA_964550865.1 uncultured Planctomycetales bacterium | reverse complement strand
ATGATCCTCGGCGCGATGCTGGATGCCGGTCTTTCCCTCGAGACGCTCCGAGCCTCGCTCGCGGGCTTGAACGTCGAGGGCTACACGATCCGGGCCGAGAAGGTCCGCAAGCAGGGGTTCGCCGCCACGCAGTTCTCGGTCGATATTGACGCGGACGCGCCGAAGCCGCACCGTCATCTGTCGCACATACGCGAGATCATCGAATCGTCCGACCTTGCCGACCCCGTAAAGATTCGCGCGTCGGCGGTCTTCCAGCGGCTGGCCGAGGCCGAGGCCCGCGCGCACGGCACGACCGTCGAGAAGGTCCACTTCCACGAGGTCGGCGCGGTCGACGCGATTGTGGATGTCGTCGGGGCAGCCATCGGCTTGCACGCCCTCGGCATCGAGCGCGCCTACGCCTCCCCCGTGCCCGTGGGCGGTGGCGTGATCCATTGCGATCACGGCGAGATGCCCGTGCCCGTCCCGGCGACGGCACTCTTGCTCGAGAACGTGCCCCTTGCCGCTTCGTCCGAGATGTTCGAGCTGACCACGCCGACGGGCGCGGCCATCTTGACCGCGGTGGCCGAGGCGTTCGGACCCGTTCCCGCCATGACGATCCAGACGGTCGGCTACGGAGCGGGCCGACGCGAGGGCGAACATCGGCCCAACGTCCACCGGCTGCTCCTGGGCGAGGCGGTCGGCGCGCCGGAAGAGCAAGACGAAGTCGTTGTGCTGGAGGCGAACCTGGATGACACGACGCCCGAGACGGTCGGCCACACCTGCGAGCGCTTGCTCCAGGCCGGTGCCCTCGATGCCTATTGCACGCCGATCTTGATGAAGAAGAACCGCCCCGCCGTGATGATCACCACCCTCTGCCGGCTTGGGGCCGAATCGGAGCTGGAGAGCGTGCTCTTCGAGGAGACCACGACGTTCGGCATCCGCCGGCACCGGGCGGTCCGACGCAAGCTGGCCCGGGAGCACGTGACGGTGGAGACGCCCTTCGGGCCGGTTCGCGTGAAGGTCGGGCGCCGGGACGGCGTCGTGGTATCGGCCTCACCGGAATACGACGACTGCCGCGCGGTCGCCATGGAGCAGAACGTTCCGTTGCGAAGGGTCATGGACGAAGCGCGCCGGGCTTGGGAGGCGCAGGGAAGCTGACGGAAGGTGGTTCGACCCCGCGGGCAGCGTCGCAGTGCGAGCGAGTTCCCATGCTAGTCGCCGCCGCCGAGAAGATGGATCCGTTCCAGATGATGGCCCTGGCGGGCGTGATCATCGTGGTGACGATCGTCGTCATCAGCACGCGACGACGCGCGGCCGATCGGGGGCATTCTCCTCGGGCCTATGCCCGCGAGCAGATGGCCCGGCTCCGCGAGGAGAACGAGATGCGCGACGACATGCAGTCGCTCATGACGCAGCTGGAGCAGCTCGCCCGCGAGATCGGCGCGCAGGTCGATACGCGGTTTGCCAAGCTCGAGAAGGCCATCGCCGATGCCGACGCGCGGATCGAGGAGCTGAAGCGATTGGGGATCACGGTCGGCGATGCGGAGTCCTCCCGCCCGACCGAGGTGCCCGCAGGCCCGGAGCCCGCCGAAGACGCGTCGGCGGTGGGAGAGGGCCCGTCGTCGCCATCGCCCGAACCGGACGAGTCGACCACCGCGACGGCCGAGACCTCCGAGCCCCCCACGGAATCGAGGCCGCCGGAGTCCTCCCCGGGCGCCGCGGACGCGACCGACGAGAAAGCGACCGACAGGCAGAGCGCCTACGAGCAACGCGTGCTCGATCTGGCCGACGCGGGCAAGTCGCCGGTGGACATCGCCCGCGAGGTGGGGTGCGAGGTGGGGGAGGTGGAGTTGATCATCAAGCTGAAGCGACGAGACATCTGACATGCCCGAGATCCTGACACCGAACAGCAAGGCCGCCTTGGCGCGTGCCCAAACGAGTTACCTGTTTCCCCTCATGCTCTTGCCGATCTTCGCGCTGGTCAGCAGCCGCTCCGGCGCGCAATGGGACGAGATCATCCCCTACACCTACCGGAACTGGGTTCGCATCGGCGAGGTGGTCTACCTCATCTCAGGACTGGTCCTGGTGGCGTTGTATGTTCGCCGCACGCTCGACCGACGCGCGTCCGAACTCGGCGAGGCCCATGCCACCGTCGAGTCCATCGCCGAGGACTTCTGCAGGGCCAAGCGGTACGCCGTGCTGGCGTTCGCGGTCCCCGCGTATGTCGGCCTCGGGCTCGTGATGGCCGGCTACAAGCCGACGTCGATCAACATCCTCCTGCTCGTCTTGCCGATCTTCCTGATGCTATTCAGCTGGCCGACCGAGGCGGGGATGCGCGCCTTCGCCGTCGAGGTGAACGGCCCCGAGCCTGTTGCGGAAGAGGCAGAATCTGAGGAGGTGGAATCTGAGGAAGCACCTGCGTCGGAGGGCGAATCCGAAACGAGCGACCCGGGCGGCGAAGGCGCGGACGACGGGCAAGAGGACGATGCCGAGCCGAAGAAAGCCGAAGCGGACACGAAGACGGCGTGACGCTAAGCTGCCTTCAAGAATTCTTGGACAGTCCCCGGAACTTGGGTGGCCCGCCTCTTCAGAGGTGGGGGACACGAATTCGGCCAGGGATTCGCGTCCCCCACCGCTGAAGCGATGGGCCACCCGGCTACA
>CAZKCX010000825.1:0-2643 GCA_964550865.1 uncultured Planctomycetales bacterium | reverse complement strand
GCACGACTTCAACAATCTGCTCGTCGGCATCCTGGGCAACGCGAGTCTCGCGATGATGGACCTGTCGATCGAATCACCGGCACGCAATCCGATCGAGATGATCGAGACGTCGGCCATGCGGGCGGCCGATCTGACGAATCAGATGTTGGCCTATTCCGGTCGAGGGGCGTTCGTCATCGAGCAGGTCGAGCTTTCGCATCTCGTGCAGGAGATGTCTCATCTCGTCGAGCCGGGCATCAGCAAGAAGATCATCGTCAACCACGACCTCGCGTGGGATCTGCCCCCGGTGGAGGGCGACGCCACGCAGCTACGTCAGGTGGTGATGAACCTGATCACCAACGCCGCCGAGGCCATCGGAGACGCGGAAGGCATGATTACGGTTCGGACGGGCCTACTGTATGCCGATAACGATCTCCTCACTCAGACGCACCCCCCGGAATCGCTGCCGGAGGGGCACTACGCCTTTCTCGAGGTGGCCGACACCGGTTGCGGCATGGACGAGGAAACCAAGTCGCGTGTGTTCGACCCGTTCTTCACGACCAAGTTCACGGGACGCGGGTTGGGCATGGCCGCCGTGCTGGGGATCGTTCGCGGACATCAAGGCACCGTGCAGGTCGACAGCGAAGTCGGACGGGGAAGCACGTTCCGCGTGCTTTTGCCGATCGCTCCCGACGGACCACCGGAACCCGCAGAGGAGCGTCGTTTGTCGGGGATCGAGAGCAAAACGGTTCCCTCGGGGAGGGTGCTGGTGGTCGACGACGAAGAGCAAGTCCTGCACGTAGCGCGCAAGGCCCTGGAGCGTGCCGGGCACGAGGTGGTGCAGGCGCGAAACGGGAGGGAAGCGGTGGACGTCTTCCAGCGGTCTCCGGAGGCGTTCTCCGTGGTGGTGCTCGATCTCACCATGCCTGAGATGGACGGCGAGGAGACACTCGACGCCCTTCGGGGAATCCGCCCGAACGTTCCCGTCATCCTCTCCAGCGGATACAGCTTGCAGGAGGCCACGACCCGCTTCGCGGGCAAGGACCTGTCGGCGTTCGTCCACAAACCATACCGCATCCAGGAATTGATCGACACCGTGCGCGACGTGCTTGGCGGCTAAGCAGCCTGGAAGAATGTTTGGACACTCGGAGAGACTTGGGTGGCCCACCTCTTTAGAGGTGGGGGACACGAATTCGACGCAAGATTCGCGCCCCCTGCGGCTCCCTCGAGAGGGCTCGGGACAAGCAAAGCCACGAGCCGCCCTGAGTAGGGTTCGTTCTAACATACTGTTCAATCGTTCATGGAACCAGCTCAGGCCACAGTCCACAGGCCTCAGACCTTACCCGTTGAAGTAGATGTAGACCGTCAGGATGATCCCCAGAACGACGCACGAGTGAATGACGTCCCACTTGTTCCAGCTCGCACGGGTTTGGGCCCGGTCCTCGGCGCTCAGCGTCGCGTAGGTCAGGCCCCGTAGCTTCTCCGCCGCCGGCTTGGGCGTCAGCAGGCTGGCCACGACGATGATGCCCACGGAGGCCACGAACAGCACGATGCAGAAGTAGAGGAAGTTCATCGTCGCAAGCCCCTCCAGGAAGGTTCCCTGCAGGCTCTGCTTGCCGATCTCCGCCGCCAGCCGGGCCATGCCGAGGATGAAGCCGCCGACGAGTCCCGCCATACAGCCGGTGGCGTTGATCCGCTGGAAGAACACACCGAGGAAGAAGACGGCGAAGATGGGCGGGGCGATGTAGGCCTGCACGCTTTGCAGGTACACATAGAGCGCGTCGGAAACGTACTTCATGAAGGGGATCCACACCAGCCCGAGCACCACCATGGAGGCCGTCGCGATCCGACCGACCCAGACCAGGCCATGGGGGGAGGAATCCGGGCGGATCTTCTTGTAGACGTCCATCGTGAAGAGCGTGGAGCACGAGTTGAACACGCTGGAGAGGCTGCTCATGAGCGCCGCCAGCAAACCGCCGACGACCAGGCCCCGCAGCCCCGCCGGCAGGAGCTCGCGGACCATCAGCGGGTAGGCGTGGTTGGAGTTCTTCAGCACGGAGGCGTCGAGCTGGCCGGTCTTGGCCAGCGCGAACGCGATCATGCCGGGGACGATGAAGATCCACAGGGGCAGCAGCTTGAGGTAGCTCGCGAAGATCGTGCCGCGGCGGGCCTCCGTCTGATTCGCCGCCGCCAAGGTCCGCTGAACGATGTATTGATCCGTGCACCAGTACCACAGGCCCACGATGGGCGCCCCGATGAGCATCCCCGCCCAGGGAAACTGCGGGTGGTCGATCGGCTTCCACAGGTTGAACATCTCCGATCCACAAACCTCGTACAGCTTGCCCCAGCCGCCGAGCTTGCTCAGCCCGACGCCCAGGATCACGAGCGAGCCGAGAATGAGCACGCCCGTTTGGACGACCTCGGTGTAGACGACCGCCCGCAGCCCACCCACGACGGTATACAGACCGGTGATGATGACGAGTCCGACGGCGCCGACCCAGAAGTTGCTCACGCCCTCGATGAGGTCGGCCGGGAACAACGTCTTGACGACGATGCCGGCGGCGAACAGGGAGTCGGCGATCGCACCCGTGATGCCGAAGCCGCCTGCCGCGTTTTCGGCGTTGGCGACGACGGCGTCGAGGCCGAGCGAGCGGCGCCATTCCG
>CAZKCX010000824.1:0-2644 GCA_964550865.1 uncultured Planctomycetales bacterium | reverse complement strand
AGGTCCATGTCGCATTCCATGCCGTCGTCCAGCACGAAGACCTCACCGTGGCGATAGGGATTCAGCGTGCCGCTGTCGAGGTTGAGGTATCCCTCGAGCTTGATGGGGGCGACGGTGAGGCCCTTGTCTTGGAGCACCTTGGCGAGCGAGGAGCTGAAGATCCCCTTGCCCAGTCCGCTCATGACCGTGCCGAAGACGACGACGTACTTGGTCTTGCCCGGCTTGTAGCCGGCGGGCATGGGGGTGTAGAACTCGGTGTCGTCGGACACCTTGCTGATCGACGAAAGCATGCTTTCCGCATCCATGCGCTGCGACTCCTGATTCAAACGGCTTGTCCCTGGCTCGCCCGATGCCGTCTCACGAACTCCGCGTACTCCTCGGGTGTGTCCACGCCGATGCCGGCCCGCTCCACGATGCCCACGACGATCTTGTGCCCGTTCTCCAGGGCGCGAAGCTGCTCGAGTCGCTCGGTCCGCTCCAACGGCGTGGGCGCCATGTTGGCGTACGTCAGCAGGAAGTCTCGCCGATAGGCGTAGATTCCCAGGTGCAGCAAGTAGTCTTGGGGATTCTTGACCTCACCGCCGTCGTCCCGGGCGTACGGGATCACGCCCTTGCTGAAATAGACGGCACGACCGGAGCGATCCAGCACCACCTTTGTCGTGCTGGGCGAGAGCACATCCTCGGCGCGGTCGAACGGACAGGCCAGCGTGGCCATCACGCAGTCGTCGTTGCTCTCGAGCAGCCCGACGAGGCGATCGATGTCGGCCGGATTGATCTCGGGCTCGTCGCCCTGGACGTTGATGACGATGTCGTCGTCCAGCGTGGCGGCGACCTCGGCGATGCGGTCGGTGCCGCAGACGTGGTCTTTCCGGGTCATGGCGGCCTCGCCGCCGAATTCCTCGACCGCCGAGCGGATCCTTTCATCATCCGTGGCGATGATTGTGCGCCCTATCTTCTTGGCCTGCATGACATTTTCGTAGACATGCTGGATCAGATACTTGCCGGTATCTTTGGCGAGAGGCTTTCCTGGAAAACGGGTGGACTCGTACCGAGCTGGAATGATGGCGATCGCCGCCAACGCGACACCTACATCTGGGGACCCCTTGGGGAGAAACAGACCACTGCGCGAGCATGCTACCGGAATTGATGCGGTGTGTCAAAACCAAAACGGGGGTCCTTCTCGCGCGGGCTTTGAATCGAAAGGCCTTGACCGCCTGTGTACCGGTCTGTATCCTGACCGGCTCGGTATATTGCCTCCGGACCGCGAGCGGAAGGCCAGGGCATCCGTTTGGCCTGAATCGCATGCGGCCGATATGGGTTGTTGGTCTTTGTCGGGGTCTGCCGGGTCGCGGATGCCCCGGAACGCCTTACTGCGAGGCGAACATAGCACGAGGACGACGGAAGTATCTCAAGGAGCGAACCATGGCGATTCGGGTTGGCATTAACGGATTCGGTCGAATTGGACGGCTGGCCTTTCGGGCCATGCGGGCCCAGGGCGACAAGTTCGACGTGGTGGCGGTGAATGACCTTGCGCCGCCGGAGAGCTTGGCCCACCTGCTGAAGTACGACACCGTGCACCGCAAGTACCCCGGCACGATCGAGGTCAGCGGCGACGGCATCTCCGTCGACGGCGACCAGGTCAAGATCCTCAGCGAGCGGAGCCCCGCGAGCTTGCCCTGGGGCGATCTGGGCGCGGACTTCGTGATCGAGTCCACGGGCATCTTCCGCAAGGCCGAGAGCGAGAAGGGCGGCTACGCCGACCACATCAAGGCCGGCGCCAAGTGTGTGATCCTGAGCGCCCCGGCCGGCGACGACAAGTCGCTGCTCGCCGACACGAGCAAGATCGGCAAGGAGATCGTGCGTACGGTGGTGCTCGGCGTCAACGACGACACCATCGAGAAGGACGATAAGTTCATCAGCAACGCGAGCTGCACCACAAACTGCCTCGCGCCGGTCGCCAAGGTGCTGTATGAGTCTTTCGGGATTGAGCGTGGTCTGATGACGACCATTCACTCCCCGACCAACGACCAGGTCATGCAGGATGCCATCCACAAGGATTTGCGTCGGGCCCGCGCGGGCTTCCAGAACATCATCCCGACGACGACGGGCGCCGCTCGGGCGGTCGGTCTCGTGTTGCCCGCGCTGAACGGCAAGCTCGACGGCTTCGCGATGCGGGTTCCGGTCTCGTGTGCGTCGGTGGTCGACCTGACGGCCGAGCTGGGCAAGGCCGTCAAGGCGGACGACATCAACGAGGCCGTCAAGGCGGCCGCCAACGGCGCGCTCAAGGGCATCCTGGAGTACTGCGACGAGCCCATCGTGAGCGGCGACATCATCGGCAACCCGGCCAGCAGCATCTTCGACGCCCTCAGCACCCTGGTAGGCAACAACGAGGGCACCTTCGTCAAGGTCGTGAGCTGGTACGACAACGAATGGGGCTACTCGAACCGGACGGCCGACCTGATCAGCAAGATCGCTTCAATGTAGCGACCAGCGATCAGACGGGGCGTAGGCGCATCGGCGTGCTCGCGATCGGCGGCGCGGATGCGAGAGCGGAATCGTGTGGCACGTCGGCCCTGCTGTCGGCGTGCCACTGTTGCGATCGGCCACCCCGAGGCGGTTGGGACTCGGACCGGGCTTCGGGTTG
>CAZKCX010000823.1:0-2647 GCA_964550865.1 uncultured Planctomycetales bacterium | reverse complement strand
CCTCGCAGATTATGGGACTGGACCGACCCACCGTTCCTGAGACCGTTTCGATCAGCTCCGAGCCCAAAGACGTCGACACGCGTCCATCAAGCCACGATTCCACGTGAAGGGTTGGCGGCGTTCACTTGTTGCGAGCCACGTCGACGGCATGCCGCGTGTAGCCGACATCGAACGGCCGTCAGGCGTCATCCGCCTGCGACGCCGCAAGCCCGAGGGGTTCGGCCACCGAATCCATGGCCTCGATGACGTGGGCGATATGCTCGTTCAGCTCGATGCCCAGTAGCTCGGCCCCCCGAGTGATGTCGTCGCGATTGACGGCCGCCGCGAAGGCAGGCTGCTTCATCTTCTTTCGAACACTCTTGGGCTTGAGGCCCTCGAGCCGGTTAGGCCGGACCAGGGCGCAGGCCGTGATGAAACCACATAGCTCGTCCACGGCGGCAAGCGTCCTCCGCAACGGCGTGTCGAGCGGATACTCCTGCCGGTTCCACTCGGCATGGCTGAGGACCGCCCCGACGATCACCTCGTCCACCCCCCGCTCCCGGAGGATTCTCGCCCCCTCCGCGGTATGGTCCGGCGGTTCCGGCCAGCGTTCGTAGTCGAAGTCGTGAAGCAGCCCGACGACGCCCCACAGCTCCTCGTCCTCGCCGAAGAGACGTGCGTAATGGCGCATGGCCGCCTCCACGGCCAGCGCGTGCTTGACGAGCGATTCGTTCGAGGTGTATTCGTTCAGCAATTGCCACGCTTCGTCTCGATTCATGACTAGACACTCCTGAAGATCATTGTATTCAGCGACATGCCAAAAATAGCTACTATTCTGACATGACTCTTTGATTTCGAGCGACTAAGCCCTTCCATTACACCGATCCAGGAGGCCATAATGTCCCAGGTTCTTCCGGAGGGCAAGCGATTTGTCAGAAGGCGACACGATTTCGGAGACCGCTCGGCGTCACCTGCAGCTCCACATGACCGAGGGCGTTGGCCCCATAACGCTTAATCGTTTGATCGAACGGTTCGGAGACGCCGAGAGCGTGCTTGGGGCTTCCGTGGCAGAGCTGTGTGAAGTCGACCGGGTCGGGCGACAGACGGCGGAGAGCATCCGACGAGCCGGGGAATCCGAGGATGCCGTCAAACGCGAGGTCGAGCTGGCCCGCGAAGGGAGTGTGCGTATCCTCTGTCGAGAGGATGCCGAGTACCCCCAACTGTTACGGCATGCACCGGACGCGCCGATCTGTCTGTACGTCAAGGGGACCCTTGCTCCCCAGGACCGTGTGTCCCTCGCCATCGTCGGCAGCCGCAAACCGACGCACAACGGGCAAGACTACGCGCGTCAGTTCGCCCTTGACCTCGCCCATCGCGGTATGACGATTGTCTCCGGCCTTGCGTATGGTATCGATGCCGCCGCCCACTGCGGCGCGCTGGCGGCCGGGGGGCGAACGATCGGAGTATTGGGGAACGGCCTGGGGGACATCTATCCCCCGCTCCACCGAGATCTCGCCGAAGAGATCCTCCAATCCGGCGCCCTCGTCAGTGAGCTCCCGATGGAGACCCCGCCGGAAGCCACAAACTTCCCTCGCCGCAACAGGATCATCGCCGGGATGACACTCGGGACGCTCGTCGTCGAGGGCGGCAGCCGAAGCGGGGCGATGATCACCGCTCGACTGGCCAACGACTACAACCGCGAGGTGTTTGCCGTGCCCGGACGTCCGGACAGTATGGTGAGTCTAGGCCCCAACGGGCTCATCCGCCAGGGCGCGGCCCGCCTGGTCATGACGGCCTCGGACGTTCTGGACGACCTGGGCGACGTCGGAAGAATCCTGCGCGAGTACGAGTCGGGAAAGCCCAACGGCGCGGAAGCCGATCCCCCGCCACTGGCGTTCGATCTGAGTGATACGGAGAAGAAGGTCCTCGATGCCGTCGGCGACGAACCCCTGCCGATGGAGGCAGTCGTGGACGAGGCCCGACTGCCCTCTTCACTGGTGGCCGCCGCCATGACGACTCTGCAGCTAAAACGAATGATCAAGCAGCTCCCCGGCGGCGTCTTCGTCCGGGCACACCGCCCCTCGGGATAGGATCCGACTGAGATGGGGAGTTGAACCCATTTTGCTCAGTGGTAGGGTGGGAACTACTGCCCAAAGCACCGCCCGAACCGAGATCACCCGGAGATCACCCCGCCGGAATCCGCAAACCTGCCCTTTCATAAATCTATCGCGACAAAGATATTACGCACACCCCGGCATGCAACAACCGCCCTCCGGTACGGAATTCCGTCGCATGTTCGTCCCACTGGCACGCCGGCTGCACATATCTTCCGGCGTAACGGGAGCCACCCTGGCGGCGAGCGAGGCCGATTGAAGATGCAACCGGGAACGAAAACGACGAACGATTCAACCGGCCTCGCTCCGTCAGCCACCAGGGGCAGTCAGACCGAACCCTGACAGGAGACCCGAAGATATAGAGAACCCCATCAAGCCTCCTTTACATCACCTGCCGTTTCCTTTGTACCGCGCCAGAGCATCGCCGCCCCACGGGGCGGCGATGTTCGTTTTACGCCTTGCCTCTGTGTTTCGATACCTGTTTGACCCCGCCATTCTGGTGTTGTGTCGCAACGCATTCGATGGGCGTCCAGCCGATGGGTGGCCCACCTCTT
>CAZKCX010000822.1:0-2670 GCA_964550865.1 uncultured Planctomycetales bacterium | reverse complement strand
GGCATGACCTTCTCGACGTTGGCCGGTATGGCCGGCGGTGGGTTGCAGACGCCCGGCGTGATGGGGGTCGGGAAGTTCTACTTGACCAGCCCCAAGTTCATCTCGGCCGACGGCGGTTTCAAGCGCGTCGTCTGGATGTCCAGCTTCCTCAAGGACAGCATGACCGAGGAGTTCAAGATGGTCGCCGAACGCGAGGGCGTGCCCGATTTGGTGGACCGCATCGCCGACGAGCGGGACGCGACGTCGGTGGATGAACTGGTCGAGTGGCTTAAGGAAAAGGATCATCCGGTCTTGGAGATGGGCGTCATGCGCGCCGAATCGGGCGAGGTAGAAGCCGCGCCAGAGAAGCCGGCGGTTGTGGAGAAGGAGAAGGAAGCGCCCAAGTTGGAGAAGAAGCAACCGGTTGCCGAAAAGGCCGAGCCTGTTGCGAAACCGGCGCCAGAGCCAGTAGAGCCAGAGCCTACGCCCGTCGCAGCGCCGGCGACAGCAGCGAAGTTGCCGCCGGACGCCGACACCCAGGCGATTGCGCAAGCGAGCGCCGAGATCGTTCTGGGCAGCATCCGTAACGCATTGACGGCCGCGCTGCGTGAGTTGGGCGGCGTCGCGCCGGAGATGCCCGCCGCGCCGACGGCGCCAGCCGTACAGCCGGTAACCGAGCGCAAGGCTGAACCCGAGATCGCGGAGCCGAAGCGCGCGCGCCCTGTCGTCCCCGCCTGGTCGGAGGATCAGGAGACGGCGCTCGAACTTGCTAAAGAGAAGTGGATGGGCGAGGTCCGCGAAGTGACGTTGGGGGCGACAGCCGAGGATGGTGGCACGCGCACCAAGACGGTCACCGTCGGCGGGCAGACGGCGATGCCCTTCCTCGGGTTCGAAGGTGAAGAGGGACACAAGCCTGCGCTCGCCATCGAGATTCAGGACCGCAAGCCCACCGACTGGTCCCCGCTCCTGATGGAGGTCTGGGGCGACGTGGCGCACGATCCGGGCGAGTGGGCCAAGGCGGCCGAGGAGGCCGGGGCCGATCTGATCGTGCTCCGGCTCAGCCTGACCGACGAGAACGGCGAGCCGAACACGCCAGAACACGCCTGTGAGGCGACGCGCAAAGTGCTCGACGCGACCGGGTTGCCACTGATCGTGCTGGGGCCGGGCCAGGTGGATCCGGACAATGAACTGCTAGTGCCGGTGGCTGAAGCGGCCTCGGGCGAGCGGATCGCCCTGGGGATGTGCGAGGAGAAGAACTATCGCACCATCGTGGCCGCGGCGTTGGCCCACGATCAACTCGTCATCGCCCGCACGGCGATGGACGTCAACCTGGCCAAGCAGCTCAACATCCTGATCTCCGATATGGGCCTGCCGCTCGATCGAATCCTGATGGATCCGACCTGCGCGGCCGTCGGGTACGGGATGGAATACGGTTACTCGGTGATGGAGCGGCTGCGACTTTCGGCCCTCCAGGGTGATAGTATGACCCAGTTGCCGATGCTCGTCACCGTGGGCGAGGAGGCGTGGCGCCAGAAGGAGAGCAAGGTCGGCGACGACGTGCCCGAAGCCTGGGGCGAGTGGAAGGAACGGGCCATTAACTGGGAGACGGTGACCGCTTCCGGCCTGGTCGAATCGGCGGCCGACATCGTCATCCTGCGCCATCCGGAGTCGGTGCGACGTGTACACAAGTTGATTGAGGCGTTGAGGGAGGAGAAATAGGCATGGCGCTTTCAGGCATTCAAATTTACAAACTATTACCGCAGACGAACTGCAAGGATTGTGGGTATCCCACGTGCCTGGCGTTTGCGATGAAGTTGGCGGCCAAGCAGGCCGATCTCGACAAGTGCCCTCACGTCTCGGACGAGGCGCGGGAGCAGTTGGCCGAGTCGGCGGCGCCGCCGGTGCGGCTGGTGACCGTCTCGGCCGATGGCCGCGAGGTCAAGTCGGGAAACGAGATCGTGCTCTTCCGACACGAGAAGACGTTCTACAATCCGACCGGTATCTTCGTCCGTGTGTACGACGACCAGCCGCTGGATGAGATCAAGGCGACGGTCCAGGCCGTAGCGGATTACGTGGTCGAGTACGTCGGGATGGAACTGACTGTCGATGGGATCACGGTCCAATCGACCGGGGATGCTGACGCTTTCGCTGCCGCTGTCGAGGCGGTGCTGGACGTGGCCCAGTTGCCCCTGATCCTCATCGCCGCCGACGCCGACGTGATGGCCCAGGGGTTAGCGGCGGCCGAAGGGGTGCAACCCCTGATCGCCGGCGCCACGGCCGAGACCTGGGAAGCCTTCGCCAAACTGGCGCAGGAGCACGAAGCGCCGATGGTGATCCGGGCCAACACGTTGAGCGAGCTGGCCGACCTGACGCAGAAGATCAAGGAGGCCGGCGTCGAGGACATCGTGCTGGATCCCGACGTGCGCGATCTCAAGTCGCTGCTCTCGACCGCGACGTTGATCCGCCGTATGGCGCTCAAGGAGACCTACCGTCCGCTGGGTTACCCGCTCATCATGTTCCCCGGCGAGTGCGTGGACGACGAGGAGATGGTCCCGATCGCGGCGACCCAGGCCATCGCCAAGTACGGCGGGTTCGTCGTGCTGGATCGCTTCAGCCCGGCGACGATCTACCCGCTGCTGGCGCTGCGGACCAATATCTCCACCTCCCCGCACCAACCGATCCAGGTCCAAC
>CAZKCX010000821.1:0-2673 GCA_964550865.1 uncultured Planctomycetales bacterium | reverse complement strand
GGATCAGGTTCAGCAGCTTCTTGACCGGGTTGGATTCGATCATCTCCTTGAGCTCGTCAAGGTCGATGCTCTCGCCGCGGCCTTCATACTGGGCGAGGGTCTCGTCTGCGGTCAGCTCCGTGAGGACCTCGCCGAGGCTCTCGCTCTGCTCTTCGGGATAGTACTTGCGGAGGGCCTCGTTGATCTGCTCCAGACTGGCGACCCGGGTCACCACGCGGAATCCGAGGTTCTTGAGGTCGTCCGTGGCCTCGAAGTTGTCGGGGTTGGCCAGGGCGATCTGGAGGGCGTTCTTCTCCTCGCTGTAGCGCAAGGGGATCAGTTTGTGATGGGTGGCGACGTGCGCGGGCACCTTGGCGATGACCTCGGGCGGGACCTCGATCTTCTCCAGGTCGACCGGCTCGATGCCCATCTGGGCGGCGAGGGCAAGCTGGAGATCGCTCTCGGTGATGTGGCCCAGCTCCACGAGGATCTGGCCAATCGGGCCGCGCTTCTCTTTTTGGACTTTTAGGGCCTCATGGACCTGGTCACGGTTGCACTTCCGCATGCGGATGAGGATACGCCCAAGGCGCAGGCCCTTATAGCGATCGGCGGGACGTCGTTTTGGTTTTGGTCGATCGGCCACGACCCGGTCTCCTTGCTGCTACTATTCTTCGGCGGTCCCAAGTGACAGGGAACGAGGTCGCCGAAGATACGTAAGACTTTTGGAAAAATGCGGATAGGGTGAATTCACAAGGGACGTTCGACGGGGCAAACTCCCGGGGGAGCGCTGGGAAGCCGCTAGGAACCACGCTCCTGCTCGCTGTGGGGTCATCCGTGAGCGCACTAGGCTTCCTCTTCGTCCTCCTTGGATACGATTCCACCGATTTGATCGCCGAGCTCGGCGGCGGCGTCGGCGTCGTGCGCCTCCACCTTCACCTTCAGATCGCCCGGGTTGCGGGCACAGTCGAGCATGTCGGCCGCACCGACCATGCCCCGCTCGTATAGCTGCCACAGGTGCTCATCGAGAAGCTGCATTCCGAACTTCTTACCTGTCTGGATACTGGAGTCAATGCGGTAGGTCTTGTTCTCGCGGATCAGGTTGGCGATGGCGGGCGTGACGACCATGAACTCATAGCCCGCCACCCGTCCGGATACCCCAAGACGAGGTAGCAATACCTGACTTAGCACCGCGATCAAGTTCGTGCTGAGCTGCACGCGAATCTGCTCTTGTTGGTTGACGGGGAAGGCGTCGATGATCCGGTTCACCGTACCTTGAGCCCCCGTGGTGTGGACGGTGCTGAAGACCAGGTGTCCCGTTTCGGCCGAGGCAATGGCCGACTCCATGGTCTCCAGGTCGCGCATCTCGCCGACGAGGATGACGTCGGGGTCCTGCCGCAGCACGCGGCGGAGGGCCTCAGAAAAGCTCGGACAGTCCGTTCCCACTTCGCGCTGGCTCACAACGGATTTTTTGTGCGTGTGGTAATACTCGATGGGGTCCTCGACCGTGACGATATGCCGGTCCAGTTCGGTGTTCACGTAATCGATCATCGTCGCGAGCGTGGTGGTCTTGCCCGATCCGGTGGGGCCGGTGACGAGGAAGATCCCCCGAGGACGTCGACACAATCCCCGAGCAACGGGCGGTAGGCCGATCTCCTCGAACGTCAGCAACTTCGAGGGGATCTGCCGCAGGACGATCGAGACCTTTCCCTTCTGATGGTAGGCCGACACGCGGAAGCGCGCGGCGTCGCCGAAGGCGAACCCGAAGTCCGTCGTGCCCTCCTCCTGCAGCTCCTGCTGGTTTCGCTCCGGGGTGATCGACTTCATCAGCGCGATCGTGTCTTCGGGTTCCAGGACCTTCGTCTCCAACGATCGCATCTTGCCGTGGAGGCGAACGGTCGGCGGCCTGTCACAGTGCAGGTGCAGGTCGGACACGCCTCGTTTGACCACGGTTTCGAGCAGTCGATCGATGTGGATTTGCGCCATCGCTTCTCCTCGTGGGTCCGTGCCGGGCCGGAAAACGGTTCGGCCTTGCTTCGCTTCCTTTCCACTCCAAACGCGCTTCGCGCCGCCCGCCGATCTATCGGAAACACCGCCACACCAACCGGCGGATCGCCGTTACGCTTCTTCCTCGACGAACTCCGTCGCCGCGATTCGGACGACCTCCTCCGGCGTGGTGATCCCGTCAAGGACCTTGTTCCTGCCGTCGCCGGCGAGCGTTCGCATGCCCGAGGCCCGCGCGGCCTCCCGCACCTTCGCGGTCGGCGCCCGCTTGAAGACCAGCTCCCGGATCTCCTGGTTGACGATCATCAGCTCGAAGATCCCCATCCGGCCCTTGAAGCCGATGCCGTGGCACTCCGAACAACCTCGAGGCTTGTAGATCGTCCGGTGCTCCAGGTCCTCCTTGGTGATGCCGAGGGCCTTGAGATTGAACTGCTCCGGGTCGGGGTCGGGTTCCTTGCAGTTGGGGCAGAGGGTTCGGATGAGCCGTTGGGCCATCACCGCCTGCACGCTGCTCGCCACGAGAAACGGCTTGACGCCCATGTCGAGCAGACGGGCCATGCTGCTGGGCGCATCGTTCGTGTGCAGCGTGCTGAACACCAAGTGTCCGGTGAGGGCGGCCTGCACGGCCACCTCCGCCACGGCGAGATCGCGGATCTCACCGACGAGGATGATCTCGGGCGCCTGGCGGAGCAT
>CAZKCX010000820.1:0-2681 GCA_964550865.1 uncultured Planctomycetales bacterium | reverse complement strand
GTCCTCGTCTCGCAACGTCGGGGCCACAGTATCCTCAAGCCGCCCGCCGGGGTCAAATCCCGGGGCGGTTCTCGTGCTTCCCTGGCACGGGCGTCCCTCGCTCGTGGGTCTCGATGGCCGAGCCTTGTAGCACGGGCGTTCCGGCTTCGCCTCCGGCTACGCCGTGACAAGCTCGCCCGTGAGTTCGGATGGGTAAGATGCCCTCACCTCGTTGCACCGGGTGCATCTCGATTTCGGTTGCACGAGCATCGCCGTGTAGATGCTGCGTATTTCTTGCCCGAGCCGCAGCATTCATGCCGCGCGGAGATTGACCGCTCGGGTAGTTCACGCCATACACGGCATCCCTACAACGATCCCTTTGATGCACCCCGCTGCACCGCTGCACCTCGCAACCGACGATTCCGTTGTTGCCCGACGCAAGCCGGACTATAATGAGCGCCGATAGGTTCAGTGCGGTCTTGCCGTCCGACGTCTGATCGGCGGGCGGCGTGGAGCGTACCCCGGAGAGGTGTCCGAGTGGCTTAAGGAGCGCCCTTGGAAAGGGCGTAGGCCCGTTAGGGTCTCGCGGGTTCGAATCCCGCCCTCTCCGTTTTCGAAGCGAAGGCTTCGAGAACAGAACAGGTGAGCAGTGGAGTGGGAGTGGGGTCCCACTCTTTCGTCCCCGGTTGGCGTGTGTGATCGACGCCCACGGCTCACCTGCGGTCTCCTGCTTGTTCGTTCCCGCCTTCATTTCGATCCTGGGTCGATCCCCTTTACGCAGCAAGCCCGATGCCTGAGAATCCCGAGGCGCTGTCCTTCCGTCGTTCACCGGCGGGCGCTCGTCGGCCATGCGTCTCCGTGAGAAAAGGGTTCCGATCATGACGCAAACGCATCCCACCGCCCGTATCCCGCGCCCCCTGGCCGTCATCATCGCGATCGTCATCGTCGCGGCCTCTGCCGTCACCGCCGGAGCGGCGGAGCCTGGTCCGGCCAAGCACGCGACCCGCAGCATCGTCTTCATCCTCATCGACGACATGCGCTACGACGCCGTCGGGGCGTTCGGCAATCCGTACTGGCACACGCCACGGATCGACGACCTCGCCCGTGGCGGCATCTGGTTCGAGAACGCCTTCGTGACGACTTCGCTCTGCTCGCCGAGCCGCGCCTCGATCCTGACAGGCCTCTACGCCCACCGCCATCGCGTCATGAGCAACGCTGTTCGGCTCGACCCGTCGCTACCGACCTTCCCCCGCGAGGTGCAGCAGGCCGGCTACCGCACGGCCTTCATCGGCAAGTGGCACATGGGTGGTTCCAGCGGCGCGCCCCGGCCGGGCTTCGATCGCTGGGTCTCGTTCAAGGGCCAAGGCCGCTACAACAACCCCACGCTGAACGTCGACGGAAAGCCGGTGAAGACGGAGGGCTACGTCACCGACCTGATCACCGACTACGCCGAGGCGTTCCTCCGGACGCAGACCCGCGACAGGCCGTTCCTCCTGTACGTCTCGCACAAGGCCGTCCACGCCGACTTCCAGCCCATGCCGCGGCACGAGGGCGCTTTCAAGGGCAAGCCGTATCCGTATCCGGAGTCGATGGCCGACACCGAGGCCAATTACCAGGGCAAGCCCGAATGGGTCCGCGAGCAGCGGGACAGCTGGCACGGCGTCGACGGGATGTACAACAACAGCCGCGACCTCGACACAGTTGTTCGCCAGACGGCCGAGGCCTTGATGGCCGTCGACGAGAGCGTGGGCCGGATCGTCGCGGCGCTCAAGGAGCGAGGCCTGCTTGACTCGACGCTGATCGTCTTCACGTCGGACAACGGCTTCCAGTTCGGCGAGCATGGGCTGATCGACAAGCGGGTGATGTACGAGGCGTCGATCCGCGTGCCGCTGATCGCGCACTGCCCGGAGCTGATCCCCGCGGGCCGGCGGTGCGACGAGATGATCCTCAACGTCGATTTCGCGCCGACGTTCATCGAGCTGGCCGGCCGGTCGGCTCCGAACTCGATGCACGGCCGGAGCTTCGCGCCGCTCTTGCGGGGCGAGCAGGTGACGCACCGCGAGGACTTCCTCTACGAGTACTTCTGGGAGCGATCGTTCCCGCAGACCCCCACGGTACTGGGCGTTCGCACGAAGCGCTACAAGTTCATCCAGACCCACGGCGTGTGGGATCGATACGAGCTGTACGATCTGCAGAAGGACCCGCACGAGAGGCACAACCTGCTCGGCGAGTTCCGTCTCACGACGGAGGCCGGCTCCTTGGACCATCTCATCGCCCGACGCGCCAAGGGCGAGCTTAAGAAGACCTACATGGACCTCCGCCGCCGACTACGACGGCTACAGACGGAGACCGGCTGCGCGCCGGAGCCCAACTGGCGCACAGAGCGCCGCTGACCTCATCTTCCGTCGCGCGCGTCCCGAGTTCGCGCCCCTGGAAATCTCGGGCCGTCTGTGGAGAATGGGGGACCGGTTGGGAACCCGAGTGCGCCTCCGCCGACAATCGCCGGACATACGGTTCGACACCATTGACGGACGCGATCCACGGATGCCTCTGCACGAAAACCTCAACGATCATGAACAGCGACGCCGCCAGGGGATCGCGACGCTGAGCGTCCTGGTCGGCGATATGCTTGCCGCCGAGGATGCGTGGCGCGCGTGGTGCCGCCTCCGCGGCAAGCTTGTTGTCCCCTTGAGTACCGCTAA
>CAZKCX010000819.1:1828-2686 GCA_964550865.1 uncultured Planctomycetales bacterium | reverse complement strand
ACCGAACACTGGTGGGAGAAGAACAGCAGCAAGCTCACGGTGGCCGTCATCTTGGGCTTGATCACCCTCGGCTATTACATGTGGCGGGGGCAGGGCTTTCACGGCACCGAGCCGGGCATCCCCACGGTGGGGATGGTGCTCAACCACGCCGTCCTCGTCGACTACATCCCCTTCATCGTGCTGCTATTCAGCCTGTACGTGATCAGTGGGGGGATCAACCTGAGCGGCGATCTGCCCGCCCATCCGGCGACGAATACGGCCTTCATCGGGATCGGAGCCTTGCTGGCGAGCTTCATCGGCACGACGGGCTCGGCCATGCTCCTGATCCGACCGCTCCTCCAAACGAATCGCGAACGCACCTACGTCAAGCACACGGTGATCGTGTTCATCTTCCTCGCGTGCAACATCGGCGGGTGTCTGCTGCCCATCGGCGATCCACCGCTGTTTCTCGGCTACCTCCGCGGCGTGCCATTCCTGTGGACGTTCAGCCTGTGGAAGGAATGGCTATTCCTGAACGTGATCGTCCTGGTGCTGTACTTCCTGTGGGACTCCTACATGTACCGCAAGGAGGAGCCCAAGGCGATCCGGCGCGACGAGGTCCAGGTCGAGCCGATCCGCGTGCGTGGGGCCGCCAACGTGCTGCTCCTGCTCGGCGTGGTGCTGGCGGTGGGCACGCTCGTCCCGGGACAGAAGTTCCCCTTCACCGACTGGATCGTCCCGCGGATCTGGGGCGAGGTGGGCCTGCGGGAGTTCGCGCAGCTCTGCCTGGCGGGCGTCTCGATGATGATGACGCCGAGGTTCATCCGCGAGGCCAACAGCTTCAACTTCACGGCCATCGGCGAAGTGGCGTGTCTGTTC
>CAZKCX010000819.1:0-1818 GCA_964550865.1 uncultured Planctomycetales bacterium | reverse complement strand
GCCTTTTTATCGGCATCTTCATCTGCATGCAGGTGCCGATCGAGATCCTCCACGGTATCGGCCCGAAGCTCCCCGAGTACGGGCTGACGAGCCCGAAGTTCTTCTTCTGGGCGACGGGCGTCCTCAGCAGCTTCCTCGACAACGCCCCGACGTACGTCGTGTACTTTGAGACGGCCAAGTCGATGGAATGGCCCAATCCGGACGAGCTCCTCACCCTCGCCGGCGGCGCGACCATCCCCCTGCCCCTGCTGATCGCGGTCTCGCTCGGAGCGGTCTTCATGGGCGCCAACAGCTACATCGGCAACGGCCCGAACTTCATGGTCAAGAGCATCGCTGAGCAGTCCGGCGTGAAGATGCCCAGCTTCTTCGGCTACATGGCCTACAGCGTCGTGATCCTGGTTCCGCTGTTCGTGGTGGTGATGCTGATCTTCCTGAGCTGAGGCGGCAAACACGGCGACACCTCGAAACGTCAGCAAACCACAAGGATGGCGCTTGCGCTCTCGATCCCCGTCTGGAACGGCGGCCTTGACGCCGCTCCGGCTATGTCTTCCTTTCGGTAAGGCACCCTGCGTCGCGCGGCGGTCCGAATGCGGTGGCAAGGCCGTCGCGCTCCACATTGGCGGTGTCGCCTTTTCCGCCACGCCTTCGAAGACCCTGGCCGCAGGCGTCCCCGGCTTGTCGAAGGGCCCTACTCCGCAGGACACTCCTTCCGCCTCACAGACCCGTCCCGTCAGGCCGCTCGCACCGCGGTGACATGAGCGAATCCCGGTTCGGGATGCGTCGCATTCCGCGCTGCTGTATGATGGCTTCGACCAGTCGCGAAGACGGGAGTCACGTGGGCTATTCGCTTGCGCGCTCGATTTCCGATTCCGTCTTCGGGCCTATCGCCAGGAAGGAGCGGCATCATGTCCCACGAATCCTGCGGATGTTGTGACGGTTGCAGTCGCCGGGATCTCCTCACCGGCGCGAGCGTGGCGGCCGGTTCGCTCGCGCTCGGCGCGCTCGGCCCCTCTACGCTCGCGCGGGCAAAAGCCGCGGGAAAGAAGGAACCCGCCAAGGTCCGCGCAGCCTTTGTCTATCCGCCGTCCGAGACCTTCGCCAAGAACCCCAACGGGTGGTGGAGCTGGCCGGGCAACGAGTTCGACGCCGAGGGCCGACAGAAGCAGTACACCGCCGCCCTGCGGGAGATGGAACAGCGAATCGGCGTCCAGATCGCGATCGACGACAAGCCCGTCGGCGACGCCGCGGGCATCGAGCGACTCGTCAAGGAGATCCAGGCCAATAAGCCCGACGGGCTCCTCGTGGTCATGTTCTATAACCGCAGTCTGAAGAGCCTGGACCCGCTGTTCGCCGCGGCCGAGAAGGCGGGCATTCCCGTCATCTTCTACATCGGCCTCGGCGTCAAGCACGGGTCGGTAACGCCCTACCGCAAGTCCGGCATGTACCTGATCCAGTCGTTGGACAACATGGAGGCGATCGAAAGCGGCCTGCGGATGATCCACGCGAAGAAGCGGCTCGGCGAGAGTGTCCTCCTGAGCATCAACGAGGCCGAGAAGGTGCGCGAAGGGAAGGAAGCGTTCGTCGGCACGACGGTTCGCGTTATCCCGTTCGCGCGATACGCCAAGGCGTTTCATGCCGCCAAGATCGATCCGGCCGGCATTCGTTGGATCGACGCGATCGCGAAGCAGGCCACCGAAAAGCGAGGCCTCACCCGCGAGAGCCTCCACAACGCCGCCCGCGCACACCTCGCCCTCAAGCAGCTCCTCACCGAGGAGCACGCCGACGGCCTGACGATGAACTGCCTCAAACGCGGCATGC
>CAZKCX010000818.1:0-2695 GCA_964550865.1 uncultured Planctomycetales bacterium | reverse complement strand
ACGGACGCATCCAACGACCCGAATCGAACGTGCCCGGGGCCGGCGAGGCCGAGCTCGCGAACATTATCCAGCGCACCACGGACGCCGTGCGGCAAAAGGGATGGCAGGACGGAGAGGGCCGGGCCCGAGCCATCACCGTGGAGACCGACCCCGGGGTCAAGACGCTGGGGATCTTCGTCGCCGACGGCACGGTGCGGCAGGTCTGCGTCGACATGGGCGTACCTTCCCTAAGACCGGGCGACCTGCCTTGCACCCTCGGCGGCGAACGGATCGTGGATCAGGACGTGGCCGTGAACGGCAGCACTTACGCGATGACGTGCGTGTCGGTCGGCAACCCGCATGCCGTGATCTTCGTGCCCGATCTCGATGCGGTGGACCTGGCGGGGGAGGGTCCGGCCATCGAAAACGCCCGGATCTTCCCCGAGCGAATCAACGCCCATTTCGTCCGCGTCGAGAAGCGCAACGAAGTCACCATGATCACGTGGGAGCGCGGCAGCGGCATCACGCAGGCCTGCGGGACCGGCGCGACCAGCGTCTGCGTCGCCGGTGCGGTCACCCAACGGACCGATCGCAAGATCCTGGCGCATCTCCCCGGCGGCGATCTCGTGCTCGAATGGGCCGACGACGAGCATGTCTATATGACGGGACCCGCCACGGAGGTCTTCACGGGGGAATGGCCCGAGTCGTCCGTGTGACGACACGGCGTCTCGTCGAGTACGATCTACGAGCGTGCAAGGGTCCTGGCAACGACAATTCGCCCTGGGCGCCCTGCTGCTGAGTTGGGGGGCAGCGGCCGTGATCGCGCAGTCCGTCTTGGTGCGCGAGACGACGGTGTTGTTCTACGCCGGAGAGATCTCGTGGGGCATCATGTTCTTCACGTGGCTCGTCGGCGTGTCGGCCGGGGCATGGGCGGGCGGACGCCTCGCCGCGCGAACCCCTCGGCCGGACCGATGGCTCGTGGGGTTCGTGGGGCTGTTTGCCCTATCCGCCCCCGCCGGTCTGCTCCTGTTGCGCTGTTCCCGCCTATGGCTCGAGGTCGGTCCGGGCGAATACATCCCCATGGTCGCGATGTTCGGCCTCTGCGCCGCCCTGGTCAGCCCGTTCGGACTGTGGATCGGGCTCGTGTTTCCGCTGACGTGTCGCATCGCGCGGGGCGACGACCCCGCCGCCCGCATCGGGTGGGTCTACACGATGGAATCCGCCGGCAGCCTGATCGGCGGATTGGCCTTCGCCTTTCTCATCGCGGGATGGGTCCCGGCCTTTTTCTTGGTCGGGTTCCTGGGAGCGTTCCTCCTGGCCTGCGTGTCGCTCTTCGTCTGGGTGGGCGCGGCTCATCGCCCGGCGCCGTCCCCGTTCGGCGAAGGGGATGGCGCGGACCTGCGCCGACCCCGACGAATCGCGCCCTCATGGATCTCTCTTGGGCTGGCCGTCGTCGTTGGGGGCATCGTCGTCCTCGGAGGCACCCGTCTGGAATACTGGTCGATCCGACAGCGATGGCGGAGCTTCGCGCCCGGCATGGCGCTGCGGGCGTCGGCGGATACGCGATACCAGAACATCGCCGTCGGCTGGCGAGACGGGCAGTATCAGGTCTACGCCAACGGACACCCGACCGCGACGTTTCCGGAGCCCGTGGCGCTTCGATGGCCCGCACAGGTCACGCTCTGCCAGCACCCCCGTCCGCGCCGGGTGCTTCTCATCGGCGGCGGAATCAGCGGATGGCTCCCGGAGGTCCTCACGCACGAGACCGTGGAGCACGTCGACCTGGTTGAGCTGGATCGCGCGGCGTTGGAGTTGGTCCGCCCCCATCTTCCCCCCCGAACGCACCGCGCGCTCGAGGACCGTCGGGTCCGCGTCGTCTACGAGGATGCCCGCCGATTCGTGCAGCGAGCGGAAGGCCCCTACGACCTCGTCATCGGTGACTTCGGCCCGCCGGCTTCCGCCCTGGTCGCGCGCTTCTACACGGTGGAGTTCTATCGACAGCTCGCGCGCGTGTTGTCCGACGATGGCGTATTCGCATTTCAAACCGAGACCTCACCCGCCGAGCTCCGACCGGAGTCTGCCAAGTGCACGGGAATGATCTATCGCACGCTTCGCACGGTGTTCGGTGAGGTCCTCGTCGGCTGGGGTGCCGCCCCCCTGGTCTTCGCCGGCATGCGAGAAGGCATGCTGACCACCGACGAGGAGGTCCTCGGCCGACGGCTTGCCGCTCGTGGCGTGCCCGAAGCCCATTTCATGCCGGCGGACTTCGCCCTCAGCGACCAGCTGGATGCAGCACGGGTGGCCGAGCGTGGAGCAGACCTGAAAGCCATGTCGGACGGCGAGATCCACTCGGACGCCCACCCACGGCTGTACTTGCTCTGGCTCGAGCGATGGGAGCAGCAGCAGCGCCGTCGGGCGGCACGCGAGCTCGAAGACATCCGTCCCATAGGACGAGACGAACGCGGCGGGGTCTTCGCCTGGCTCACGGACCTTCGACCCGCCCCCCTGGCGATCGCCGTGCTCGGGGCATGGGCTTTCTGGCTGGTCGCCCGCGTGCTTCGCCGCGGACGAGCAGAGGGCGCCGGGGCGGGAGCGGTGCTCGGTTCGCTGGCGTCCACGGGCTTTGCCGCCATGGCGCTCGAAATCGCCTTGCTCTATGCCTACCAGACGCTCGTGGGATTCGTGTACGAGCGGATCGGCGCGATGATGGGTGTGT
>CAZKCX010000817.1:0-2697 GCA_964550865.1 uncultured Planctomycetales bacterium | reverse complement strand
GGGATAGATGTCCAGCAGACTCACCGGCGCGTCGCATCGGCCGCCCGGTCGCGTCACTCCCGGAACGACGAACATGAGCTGGTTGTGCGTGGCCTCCTCCCAGAGGGCGAATTTCCGCCAGTGGAGCTTCTCGCCGAGGTGCCAGCCGTGGTCCGACCACAGCACGATAATCGTGTTGTCCTTGTGCGGGCTCCGGTCGAGGGCCTCGATCACACGCCCCACACAGGTGTCGACGAAGCTGGTGCTGGCCAGATACCCCTGCACGGCCTTTCGCCATTGGTTATGGGCTCGGACCTTCCGATGATCTCCTTGGGGTTTGGCCATCCGCTTGCCGATCGGCGGCACGTCGTCCAGGTCGTCCTCCTTGACGTTCGGCAAGGTGATCTTCTCCAGCGGGTACATGTCGAAGTACTTCTGCGGCACATACCACGGCAGGTGTGGACGGAAGAACCCGCACGCCAAGAAGAGCGGCTTGTCGTGCCTCTTGCCGAGCTGCTCGATGACCCAATCCGCGACGCGCCAGTCGCCCATCTTCTCGTTCGGCACGTCCACCGGCCCCCAGTCGAAGTGCGCGGTCCGCGGAATGCCGTTGATCGGGCGGTTGGGCGGCATGGGATCGCCCGGCTTGCAGATGGTCTTTGACGGCCAATACTCCTGCCACGAGGGTGGATCGGGATAGCGGCCGTGGAAGATCTTCCCGCTGCCGATGGCGCGATAGCCCTGGGCCATGAAGTGCTGCGGGAGCGTGACGGCGTCCTTGAGCACCGGGCTCTTGCGCCATGGATTGCTGTTGTGATAGACCCCCGACGTCGACGGCCGGATGCCCGTCATGAGTGCCGCGCGAGACGGGTTGCACGCCGGGGCGGCGCAGTG
This sequence comes from uncultured Planctomycetales bacterium, assembly GCA_964550865.1. Taxonomy (GTDB): domain Bacteria; phylum Planctomycetota; class Phycisphaerae; order UBA1845; family JAFGLZ01; genus JAFGLZ01. The sequence continues at coordinate 1,824 of CAZKCX010000817.1, read as the reverse complement.
CGCGCTCGTGAACAAGACACCTCGCTTCGCGAGCGCGTCCATGCAGGGGGTCTTGACGTCCGGATGCCCGCCGAGGGCCCCCGTCCAGTCATTGAGGTCGTCAATCGCGATGAAAAGGACGTTGGGTCGATCCTTCGCGACCGCCGGCTGCAAGACGATCACCGCCGCGAAGAGCATACCAAGCAGACCGACCCGAATGGATCGCCGTGCCGAACTCGATGATGACATGGTCGAATACCCCTGATCGAAGCATTGGGTTAAGGGAGAGGGGCTTGCGTCGCCCCGGACGCTCGCAATCATCAACCCGCACGGACGATTCGTCAACCGGTTGGGACCGGCAGATTCCGATCCGACCTGAGGGGCGAAGGCGACCCCGGTGGCCTTCCAGTCGGCAGACGATCGCCTCGACCCTTGCCATGTTTCCGCCGCTCCTCAGATGCTTCCGCGGGGCCAGGGCAACACGACACGTGACCGATTGCGCCTGGGATGGCTTGAATCTCTTCCGCAAAGCGCTAGGATAATAGTAAGGGCTAGCCATGCGCGGCGCGAGCCTGCCCGGGCTTTCGACTCTGTGAGGGAGGTCCCATGAATCTTCGATCATCGGCGTTACTGAGCTGTGTTGTCCTCGCGGCAATCGGCGTGGGCTGCGGAACGCAACCCCTTTTGACGGACGCATTTGGACTCTTGCCGGGTCCGTCCACGAGTCTGCTCCGAGAGGTCGACATGCGTTCATCGGCGACATCGGCCCTGGCGAGCGGAGACGTCTTCAGCCTGCTCTCCGGCGTAACCGGGACTGACGGGACCGGTGTCACCACCGGCGGTCTTGACTTGAGCGATCTCGGCGGCACGGACACTGGCACTACGGATGACACCTCCTCGGGGGACGAGCAGGAGTGCCCGGAAGGTCAGGTGTGGGTCGGTACCTTCAATGGTGTGGCAATCAACGCCTGTGTGGATGAGGATACCGTCGCGCAGTGGAGCTCGGGAGGCCTGTAGCAGCGGAAGACGCCGACGGTCGTTCCCACCCAAAAGGATCGCCCCGGCGTCACGATATCCCAGACAGCCATAGGCGGGCGGCGATTGGACTTCGTCGCCCGCCTCTTTGCTGCGCGGCCGTTACAGGTAGCTTCGGTCGCGCTGTCACATCCTCTTCCCTTCGGATAGCATGATGGCCACCGACGGAGGTTCCCCATTCTTCGGCGAGCGGAGTCCGTCCCGTGACCACCGATTCGACGCGCGAGAAGCTCATCGAGGCGATGGGCGAGATGACCATCATCGATGCCCACGAGCACCTGGGGCCGGAGCGCCTTCGGATCGAGATGCCCGTCGACGCCCTCTGCCTCTTCGGCCACTACTGTCGGACAGACGTCCTGTGCGCGGGCATGACGGCGGAGGACTACGACCGGCTCTTCGATGCGTCGATCCCGTTGGAGGAACGATGGGCGCTGTTCCGTCCGATCTTGCCTCAGATACGGCATTGCAGCTATACGCGTCCGGCCTTCGAGGCGGCGCGGGAGTTCTACGGCTTCGACGACATCAACGACGAGACGTACCGGCCGTTGAGCGAGCGGATGGCGGCCGAGAACCGCCCCGGCATCTATCGGCGGATCCTTCGAGACAAGTGCCGGATCGAGACCGCACTGACGCAGTGCGGCCAAATCGTCTTCGAGGACGGACTCCTCACGCCACTGCTGCACATGGCAATCTACGCGGAGGTCGACACGCTCGAGCAGATCGAAGAGCGGTCGGCCGAGCTGTGCCTGCCCGTTACCACGCTCGATGACTACATCGCGTTGGCGCGGGCCGGCCTCGAACGCTGGAAGG
>CAZKCX010000816.1:0-2697 GCA_964550865.1 uncultured Planctomycetales bacterium | reverse complement strand
TGCCCTGGGTCGAATCGGGGACCGTGGGTTTCGTTTGGCGGAGTACCGTCTGGATGTTCGACAGCGCCGGCAATATCTTGCTGATCGAGGACGACGACGAGGTCGCCTCGATGATCGAGGACTTCGTTCGACACCGATTGCGGGCGAACGTCACGCGCGTCACGACGGCGGACGAAGCCCTAAAGGCCATGGACACGGGCCACAAGGACGTCGTCCTCGCCGACCTGAACCTGCCCGACGCGTGCGACCTGCGACTCGTCCGTCAGATTCGTGAATCCGACGATTGCGAGGTCGTCCTGATGACGGGCCAACCGACGTTGGGCCGGGCGATGGAGGCCATCCGCCTGGGCGTTCGCGAGATGTTCGCCAAGCCGTTCGATCTACACCGGCTCGGCGAGACGCTCGAAAGGGCCATCGCCGACCATCGCCAGCGCCACCGAGACAAGCTCCGCTACGACCGGCTCCGCCGCGTCAGCAGCCACATCATTCGCGAGCGACGCGTCCTGAAGGAGCGGGTCAACCTCGTCTGCCGCGACCTCGTCGGCGCCTATCGCCGCCTGGCCGAAAAGGTCATCGACCACCGCGGCGCCCCGAACTGATTCCACCGTTCCCCGACGCCGGGCCGCGAAGCCGGAATGCCCATGCTATGTCTACGCCCCTCCAGGCCCGAAGGACCGACCTGAAGGTCGTAAGCCCGAGGCCTGGGGCCTGAGGGCCCTTCTTTTTCTGTGCCCCTCTTCCTCGCTTTCGCTCCCTTACGGTCGCGTCTGATCAATCGCCGCCTCATCCCAGCACGTCGATCACGGCTTGCCGAAGGAGGGGCAACAGGATTTCGTGATGGCCCACGACTTCGTGGCCGTGGCCGGGCATCGGCGGGCGACGGACCACGTTCTCGCGCGTGCGGTAGTGGCGAATCATGTCGAAGTTCGCGGTCACCATGGCGTCGAGGTCGGCCCCGAGGTTCCGCGCGACGGACACCGCCTTGAGGAAGACCTCCGGCAGCTGCACGGCCGACCCGATATTGCACCACACGCCGCCGGCCGCGTCCGCACCGCTCGCCCCCAGATCCGAGACCACACTGCATAGCAGTCGGAAGTCCGTCATGGTGGCCTCGCCCAGCATCGCACCGTCCATCTGCGGGTGCATGTGGATCGTATCGGCCCCGATCGTGACGTGGACGGTCGCCGGGATGCCCGCACGATGAGCGGCCGCAAAGACACTCAGCTCCGGATAGGGAAACCCGCCTTCGGCGAGGTGCTTGCCGACGGCCGCGCCGAGCCCGATCTGTTCCTGGCGGGCGCGGCGTATCACCTCGGCGAAGAAGTCCGGCGTCTCACGGACCATGCCGAATCGACCGTCCCGGACGGTGTCGGCCACGTCCTCGCTGGTCCGGCCGGTGGCGGCCAGCTCGTAGTCGTGGATGGCCGTCGCGCCGTTGCCCGCGACGGCGGTCACGATGCCGCGCTCGATCAGATCGACCACGATCGGCGTGCACCCGACCTTGACCACGTGTCCGCCCATCGCGAAGACGACCGGCCGATCCGCTTTCCGCGCCGCGATGACGGCCTCGACGATCGCCCGCAGCTCCCGCACGCCGAGGAAGTCGGGCAGCGCGTCGAGCCACTCGGCCATCGACGCGTTCGGCTCGGTGCGCTTCGCCACCGCATCCAAGGAGACCTTGTGCTCGCGCTCGTCGATGCGGAAGGTCTTGAGGTTTGTCAGGTCGATCGGGGTGTATCGTTTGGTCATCGCTCAGGCCTTTGGCGGGTGCTTCGCGGTCTCCATCAGTCTTCGTCGCAGGGCATCGCCGTCGTCCCCCAGGAACTCGATGCCGACGCGGACGACGCGCAACGGGGCCGGCCAGTTCGGGTAGTCTGGGGGGAGCTTCACCGCATCCTTCTCGGTGGTCAAGATCATGTCCGGCTTAGTGAGCCGCGCCTCGCGCGCCATGGCCTCCAGCTCCTCGTCCGACCATCGATGATGATCGGGCCAGAAGCGATAGTCCACGACCTGGAGGCCGAGCTCCTCCGCCGTTGCCAGGAAGCTCCGCGGATTTCCCACGGCCGCGAAGAGCCAGGCACGCCGGCCGCGGAGGTCCTGCAGATCGCAGCCGGCCTCTCCGCGGCCGAACAGATCGCACACCGCGACGGGTGCGTGCCGCGCCGCCAGCACATTGGCGGTGGTCACGACCTCGGAGACGCGCGGCCTCAGCCGGTCCAGCTCCGCCGAGCCTACTCGGTCCGCCCGCGTGATGATCGCCAGACCTGCTCGCCGGAGCGAGCCCGCCGGCTCCCGTCCCAGGCCCCGCGGCAGCATTCCCCCGCCGAAGGGGTTCGTCGCGTCGATCAACACGATGTCCAGATCCCGCGCGAGTCGGCGGTGCTGAAAACCGTCGTCCATGACGGCCACGTCGCATCCCCTCTCAACCGCCTCCCGGGCGCCGGCGATGCGGTCCGGCTCGACGACGAGCCTCGCGCGGGGGCAACGACGTTGGATCTCGACGGCCTCGTCGCTGCCGCAGCCATGGATCGCATCCTGCAGGGCGTCGTTCGCGCAGCAGCACGTGCCGCCCTTAGTGGAACTCTTGTAGCCGCGCATCAGCACGGCAGGCTTGTGTCCGGCCTCGAGAAGCCGTTCGAGTATCCAAATCATGATGATATTTTCTCACCTGGGCCGCCTTCGGGACGAGGGCTGAGA
>CAZKCX010000815.1:0-2716 GCA_964550865.1 uncultured Planctomycetales bacterium | reverse complement strand
GATAGTAGAGTTGTCGGGGATTGGGGTGGGATAGGATGACCGGGCGGAGGTCGAGGACGGGGATGCCGTGCTCGTTGGCGGCCTTGGCCAGCTCGGCATAGCCGTCGGAGAACACCTTCAGATTGCCGAAGAGGGTCTGTCGGCCCGGGATGAGGATCAACAACATCGCGGCACCGTGCCGCTTGCATAGCTCGTCGGCTTCGATGATGTGGTCCTCCATTCTCATGCGGGCGTCGCAAGCGATTCGACGGCTCTGGCGCTCGGCATACCGGTCGGGCAGGAGGGCTTGATAGAGGGTGAGGTAGCCTTCCGGATGCCAGAAGCGACTCTCGTAGTAGGGAGGGCCGCACCAGTATCCGCTATGGTACGCGAAGTAATCCATGTCGGATTCGACCCAGGCCTCGTAGTCCGGTAGCTCATAGAAGTCGTTCTCATAGATTCCGTACAGGACGAATTCGGGCTCGAGCGGCAGGGCGAACTCCTCGAGGATCAGGTTGTACTGCGGGGTGCATTGACGGTGCATCGCGAAGCTGTGGTAGTTGAGCGACCGCTTCTTGAAGAACTCGTAGAAGGGCTTGGCAGCCATTTCGATGAACGAGTCCCCCACGCCAACCACGTCCACGGGGATGCCCCGCTGGCGGTCTTCCTTGGCCTTCGGGTGGTTGCGGAACCCCCATTGATCCGTGCAGAGGACGGTCAGTTCCTTCTCCTGATCCGCCCAGGCGAGGACGATGTTCTCCTCGTGGCTGATATTGGGTTCCCAGAGGAAGCCGATGTCGTCGTGCGGTCGAAGGTGCCGCTGGATTCGGTCGATGGCGGCCGTCCGACGGTATCGGACGACGTTGAAGTAGTAGCGAAGGAGGATCTCACCCAGGACGACCGCGATCAGCACGGACACCACAACGGCGACGGCCTTGAGCAGGATGTGCTTGCGGCCCGGCATGATCGTCTACGCGGGACTCGATGGATTCACGGCCGGACGGAAACGCCTGTTCCAGTCTACCCGACTCTAGGTGCGCTTCTCCCACTTATCAAGCTCGACGACGCTGGCCAGCGTGCTCCCCGCGTCGATCTCGGCGCGGATGCGGTTCTCGCGCTCGAGTACGTCCTGGGCGCGGTTGGCGATCTCGACGGCCTCGGCCTTGGGGACCACGATCACGCCGTCGTCGTCGCCCACGATCCAATCCCCGGGTCGAACGTGTCGATGACCGACCACGATGGGGACGTCCATCTCGCCGAGACCCTTCGGATCGCCCGCGGCGGGTGCGATGCACTTGGCGAACGCCGGGAAGCCCATCTTCTTGATCTCAACGGTATCGCGGATGGCCCCGTCGATGACCACGCCGGCGATCTTCTTGGTCTGGCAGCTGTGGGTGGCCAATTCGCCCCAGATCGCCGGCGGGCGGCCGCCCGCGTCGATGACGATGACGTCACCGGGCTTGGCGCGATCGATCGCCTCCACGGGCTTGGCCCAATCGCCCGATGCGGTCCGGACCGTGAACGCGGGCCCGACGAGCTTGAAGCCGCTCTGGATGGGACGCACGCCCTCGATCTCACGGGCGTTGTGCATCGCCATGGAGATGTCGGCCGTGTTGACCCGGCGGAAGACCTCGACGAGCTTCTCTTCCCCGACGCGCTGAAAGAGCTCGCTCGCGACGGCCTTTCGCGTGGTGATGGCCCGCTTGATCTCCTCGGTGGCCTTGCGGGCGTCGGGCGACTTGGTGATCGCCCCGCCGACGATGACGATGCTGGCGCCGCTCTCGACGGCCTGGACACAGGTCTGCGAGTTGATGCCGCCGGCAACGGCCAAGGGGGTGTCGATCCGCTTGGCGATGGTGGCAAGCGTCTCGAAGCCGCTTCGCGCATGCATCTGCTCGTCGATGCCGGTGTGGACGGCGATGGCATGGGGACCGAGCTTGGCGATCTGTGTGGCACGTTCCACGGGGTTGGCGACGGCGATCAGGTCGACGACGATCCGCGCGCCGTAGTTCTCGCCGGCCTCGATGCATTCGGCGATGGTCTCGTCGCTGGCCTGGCCGAGGACGTCGACGATATTGGCCCCGGCCTTCGCAGCAGCCTCAACCTCGATCCGGCCGGCATCCATGACCTTCATGTCGGCGACAATGGTCTTGTCGGGGAACTCGGCGCGGAGTCGCCGGACGGCCTCCAGGCCCTCTGCCTTGATGAGGGGCGTGCCGGCCTCGACCCAGTCGACGCCGGCGGGTACGGCCTCCCGCGCGACGCGCAGGGCCTGCTCGATATTGAGGAAGTCGAGGGCGAGTTGGATGACGGGTTCCATCGGCATAGCACACCTGGGTCTGAGCGATGTTCGGCTGGTGGCCGCCGGCTTCTGAAGTAAGCAGGCACTAACTTTAGTATCTTCGCCTCGCCGGGAAAACACAAGCCAGGAACGAAGGCAACGTCTCTTGGCGAGCGTTGGTATCGTAGCAGCCGGACGACGCCGGTGGAAGGTGTTGCGTTACGGGGAAGGTCATCCGGTCGAGAGATGGCTGCGAGTGCGGTGGAAGCGCGCTGCAATGCCTGCATCGATGGCATCCAGCGGGGACGGCGTAGGCGGATGGGATTCCGGGTTTGCTTGACACGCCTCAACGAGGATAATAGCTTATGATGTTCGCCACCCGAGCCTGACGCAGGGTAGCAGGGGATGTGGCGGAATTGGCAGACGCGCAGGCTTCAGGTGCCTGTGGGCATTAGC
>CAZKCX010000814.1:0-2725 GCA_964550865.1 uncultured Planctomycetales bacterium | reverse complement strand
GAGGTGGGGGACACGAATTCGACCGGGGATTCGCGTCCCCCACGGCTCCTTCGGCTGCGCTCCCTTCGGGTCTGAGCCTCAGGGTCGAAGACAGGACAAGTGAAGCGATGGGCCACCCAGGCGAATCCTGCCATACCTTGTGCCTTACTTCGGCCAGTTCAGGTGCTCGTGCAGGAATTCGAACGTGCCGACGCCGTGGATCTTGTGCGGGCCGTCGAACCACTCGATCTCCGTTCGCTCGCCGATGCCGAGCTTGTCATACAGCCGCCGCACCTTGGCGTACTCGTACGCGACCCACTCGTCCTTGGCCACGCCGTCCCAGTGCCCGCGCTCGACCATGAACGGCCTGGGCACCATCAGACCCGCCAGCTCGGCATAGTTGAACGTGTTGCCGAGGTTGAACTCGGGCATCTCGTACTCGCCCGTGTACAGATAGCTCGTGCGGTGGTCGATCGTCGTGTTCTTGTAGATCCACTCGTTGAAGTCGGCCGAGCAGATGCTCAACGCGTAGTCGGTCAGGATCGTCGGCACGCGGACGGCCGTCTTGCCGCCGTAGCTGATGCCGTAGAAGCCGATCCGCTTGGCGTCGACGAACGGCAGCGTCTTGAGCCATCGCAGCGTCTGGTCGTGCTGGCCGATGATGAAGCTGAACAGCGACCACCCGAGCGGATTGGCCTTGCGCTGGAGCACGCGGAAGTCGTCCTTGCCGATGTATGGGTTCTGCGGCGCGTAGACGACGAAGCCGCGCTCGACCAGCTTCGCCGCATACTGGCTGTACGCGCGGGCGAACCGCCTCTCAATCGTGTTTCGCGGCGTGCCCTCCAGGCCGTGCTGTGTCACGACGAGGGGCCTCCGCTCCCCGGGCTTGAGGTCCTTCGGCAGCAGCAGGATGCCGTAGGCGAAGACGTCCGGCCAGACGTCGAGGACGACTTCGTAGCCCCGCCACTTGCCCCGGTCATAGGCCAGCCGGGAACGCGGGTTCATCGGCTCCGTCGGGTCGGGCAATCGGCCGATGACGTCTTCCCACAGCTTGCGTCGATAGGGCTTGCAGCTCGCCACCCACTTGGTCAGGCTCGATGAGTCGGCCTTCGACCAATACTCTTCCCGGCGGAACTCCGACTGCCGCAGCGCGTGCTGCGTGAAGTCGACCATCTGATCGAACTGGCGCTTCGTTCGTGCCCGGGCGTCGACGAGCTTGCCGACGCGTTTGGGCGGGTCGGCGGACGGCTCCAGCTCGGTTCTTGCCTGCTCTCCGCATAAGGCATCAAGCAGGGCGGCCAATGCGTCGTCGCAACCCGGCGGGCCCTTGCCCGAGCCGCTCAGGACGAGCTGGAGGTTCTTGCCGACGCCGAGCTTCTGGAACGTCTGTCTCGCGCGCTCGACCTCGGCGCGCACGGCCTCCGGCGGCGGTGTCGTCAGCTTGCCGGGTGCGGCGACGCCGATGTGGCCCTTGCGCGGCTTGGGCGGGCCGTCGACCTGCGGGGCCTCGCAGGCCTCGACGATGAGCGTCCGCGGCGCGATGAGCCTCGCCAGCCCTGCGTCGCCGAACTCGCGGAGCGACCGCCAGACGTTGCGGTAGATCGGCTCGGACCAGACGCGTTCGCGCGGCTGGAAGTAGCCGCTGACGGCCACGGCGTCAATCCGCGGGTCGAGCGCGGCGGCGTGGAGTGCGAGCAAACCGCCCTCGCCGTAGCCGATCACGCCGATGGGGCGCTTCGTACCGGCCGCGTCCGATTCGAAGTAGTCGACGGCGGCGAGGACCTTCTGCACCTCGTAGCCGATGATGTGCCGCCCCAGCTCGTAGGCCATGCGGTAGAGGAACTCGCGATGCGGCTGATTGGTGATGACGACACGCGAGTTGCCCGAGAAGGTGTCCTTGCGGTTCAGCACCATCGGCACCAGGACCTCACAGCCGACCTCGGTGAGTCGTCGCCCGAACTGCGCCTCCGGCGGCACGTCGCCGGCCAGGCCGACGAGCATCTCGGGCGTCCAGTCCGCATCGGGCAGCGCGACGACGCGGGCGACGGGGTCGCCCTCAGGCCGGAGCAGCAGCCCCTCGCCGTCGACGCCGTCCAGCGCGGACCACCGCACGATATGAACGGAGTAGCCGTTACCCTTGGCAAGGAGCGACGGACGGTTCGTCGTCGTGATGAGCTCCATCGCGACCGGTGCCGGGCGCGGATCGACCGCGCCGATGTACCGGGCGAGACGCTCGCGGTTCGGCGCGACGGACTTGGCGTAGGCCTGGGGCGAGGCGAAGTCGGGCTTCCAGAACTCGCTGCGACCCTCAACGGACTGTTCGATCGCCCGCATCAGGTAGCGGTCAATGCCGGCGACCATCTTGGCCGCCAGATCGCCCTCCATCCGCAGCGGCCTGGTGTCCTCCAGCGTCTTCATAGCGCTCTCCGTTCGCTGCTGCGCCGGCGCCGCGCATCCGCAGATTGCGTGCAGTGCCGTCACAAGCAGAGCTGCATGTCGCATTCGTTCCATGATGTGCCCTCGATCGTGGCCAGACCAGTTTCCCCGTAGCGTACGCCAAACGGGGAGCGATGCAACGGTGTGGGGAGAGATGGTGAGATCGGTCAAACGGGAATTGACGTCCTAAGTTGCTTTCAAGAAGGGTTGAACAGTGCGTCAGAAGAAACCTCGATCTGGGTGGCCCATGGCTTTAGCCGTGGGGGTCCATCGCTCGCGCGATGGGGACGCGAATCTCCGGTCGAATTCG
>CAZKCX010000813.1:0-2734 GCA_964550865.1 uncultured Planctomycetales bacterium | reverse complement strand
ACATCGGCGGGATGGACGCGTTCGCCCGCGGGCTGAAGATCGCCGCCAAGATGCTCAAGGACAAGCGGCTCGAGAAGCACGTCAAGCAGCGCTACGCCGGGTGGGATCGCGGCATCGGCCAGAAGATCGAGAAGGGCCAGGTCGGCTTCGGGGACCTCGAGGCGTACACGCTCAAGAATGGCGAGCCGAAGATCCAGTCCGGCCGACAGGAGATGCTCGAGAACATCGTGAACGAGTATGTCGAGTAGCCCGTCCTGGTGTGATCGGTTTATGATATCATCATGCTTGACTGGGTCTTAGACAATATAGGCTGGGTCTTCTCCGGCGTTGGGACCTTCTTCTTCGTCACAGTACTGCCCTGGGTGTTCTACAAGTACGTCGTATGGCTTCGAAGGTGGTGGTCTTACCGGCACATCAAACACCTGCCTCCTGGACTTTGGACACTGTCTTGGACGCATGGAAATGCGAAGCCAGCGTCGGAGAAAGTCCGCATTTCCAGGGACGGTAACTACTACTGGAAAGGGCGGGATCTCATATACTTGCTGAGAAGTGTCAAATACGACAAACGTGAGCAAACTCTGACCTTTGTCAAGGCCTATCCCGACGGTCAGGTGCGCCAGAGAGAGATCCTCACGCGGGACAAAGACGAAGACGGGAATTGGGTCGGGTACAAGGAAGGGAACAAGGAACATAAGCTGTGGTATAAGCGTCGGGATCATTGAGATTCTACCGCGTGCCGGGGAGGAGTTTGCGTAGCACGGCCGCCCCCGGCCGTGCCCGAGCCGCCGGATTCATCCGGCGCGGCACCCCCGCGCGGCATGAATGCCGCGGCTCGGGCAAGAGGATGAGATTGCCCAGTCGAGTGCGACTGGGCTACATCGCACCATGAAGATCGCCACGTGGAACGTCAACTCGATTCGTGCTCGGCTCGAGCGAGCCCTCGCCTGGCTCGAGCGCCACGAGCCGGACGTGCTCTGCCTCCAGGAGCTGAAGGTCACCGACGACGCCTTCCCCGCCGACGTCTTCGAGCGCGCCGGATACCGATCGGCCGTTCACGGCCAGAAGACCTACAACGGCGTGGCGATCCTCACGCGGTCCGAGCCGTCGGACGTCACGTGCGGCTTGGACGACGGGGCCGACGACCCGCAGGCGCGGCTCATCGCCGTAGAGGTCGACGGCGCGCACGTCATCTCCATCTACGTCCCGAACGGCAAGGAGGTCGGCTCCGACAAATACGCCTACAAGCTCGAGTGGATGCGGCGGTTCCGGTCATACCTCGATGGCCGCTTCTCGCCGTCGGATCCGCTGATCGTCTGCGGCGACACGAACGTGGCGATCGACGACGCCGACGTCGCCAACCCCGACCAGTGGGCCGAGTCGGTGCTCTGCCATGTCGACGTGCGGAAGGGACTCGCCGGGATCATGGACTGGGGACTCGCCGATGTCTTCCGGCAACACCACCCCGACGGCGGCGTCTACTCGTGGTGGGACTACCGGCGGCTTGCCTTCCCCAAGAACGACGGTCTGCGGATCGATCACATCCTCGCCACAAAGTCTCTTGCCGCCAAGTGCACCTCGGCCGAGATCGACCGCGATGAGCGGAAGGGGAGCAAGCCCTCCGACCACGCGCCCGTTATTGCCGAGTTTGCGATGTAGCCTTGGCGAAGGCGGGCCCTCAATCCGGTCGGATTGGGAACGGCTTCCGGTAATCGAGCACTTCTCCGAACCGGACTGCGTGGAGATTCAGAGCCGGGCCGTCCTCGGCCCGGTCGGGGTGGCACGACGACGCACCACGTTCAGAGCCGGGCCGTCCTCGGCCCGGTCGGGTTGGTACGACGACGCACCACGTTCAGAGCCGGGCCGTCCTCGGCCCGGTCAGCGATCCTCAACGACCGACAGCGACCGGACTGGGGACAGGCCGGCTCGGAATGGAACGGTTCCCTGAGCGGATTCCCGAATCGCTGGGTTGATGCTTGACCGTCGGCCGAGATCGACCGCGACGAGCGCAAGGGGAGCAAGCCCTCCGACCACGCACCCGTTATCGCCGAGTTTGCGACGTAGCCGCGGCCCGCGTGGCGGGACGGCTCGCGGGCAGGGGGAGGAGTCTGCGGAAGAGCTCGTACAGATCGGCCTCCTGACCGACTATCTTGGGCTTCCCATCCGGCGGCTTCCAGAACGTGATGCTTCCGTCATCATGCAGTCTACGCGGGACGAGGATACCACCCGGGGCCGACCAGTCGAAGACGGCGACGGTTCTTGGCGGTTTGAAGCGGACTTGCCCACTTGGTGCGATAATGAACTCCACAGTTACGAAGGCGAGCTCGCGCTGACCATCGTCATCTTCATCTCGCCAAATCGGTTGAACAGCTACATCTTTGTATCCCCAGTGGTGGTCATCTACGCGGAGATAACCGACGACTTCATTGACGTCATGCCCGAGTCGAAGAGCCACATAGTCCGTGTGTCCAGTAGGCTTTCCGTCTTCACCGTGCAGCCATCCCCAGAGCAGGATTTCCCATAGAGCGTCACCATCGACATCCCCTGGAGGCACTGCAGGACCAAGGAGCCAGACACAGCGTCCCTTGAGCTCAAGTCTATGGTTCGCCAGCGCCATCCATGGGCGACGGAGAGCATGTCCGCGCCAGACTCCGACCTTCCGGCCTGTCCATGAAGCCGAGACCCAACCCGGTCGAGGAAGCGTGTGGGCACCTATCTCCATACGTTGCGGCAGGTC
>CAZKCX010000812.1:0-2735 GCA_964550865.1 uncultured Planctomycetales bacterium | reverse complement strand
CGAGGACGGCCCGGCTCTGAATCTCTACGCGGCCCGCCTCTGCATCCGCCCGTTGCCCAGCTCCGTTTCGACTCGCGCCGCACTGGCTCTCCTACCGCCCACGCCATGCCTCGCCGCGTCTCCAGCAGAGGCGCCAAACCGAGCGAGGAACACGCCCCCCTTTCAGAGCCGGGCTGTCCTCAGCCCGGTCCTCCTGGGCATTCCAAATTGTCACGTCCCGAACGGTGCGTACCTGGTTCCGACTCCTCCGTCGCGCGTTGCCGTACGACATAGTTGCCTGCGCTCTCGAACTGCCTTTCGTTCCAGACGTATTTGACGCTACCGCCCTCCGCCCACCAGCCTCTCTCCGCCTTACCGGGCCATCGTTCCGAGAGCGCTTGGCCCAGCCATCTCTTCAGTAGCCTTCGAACCGCCTTTCCCTCAGCGTCTGCCGTCAAGAGGACATGCACATGATCCGGTCCGGCTGCCACGGCGTGACAGGTCCAGCCGCCGCGCTCGCAGATCCTCGGAACTGTTTCTTCGATAAATCGCTGCTGGTGTCGAGATAACCAGATCGGCAGGGACAACATCAAGCCACGCTCGAAACGTTTCCGTTTCGAGTTCTCGGTAACATATGGGGCACCGGGCATGTTGTTTTCCAGGTCGACAGTCAATCGCTTGTCCCCATGTAGCCGCATCCCGTACGTTCCAAACGTTATGTGATAGGCGATTGCCTCATGTCGCATCTGCCGTCTCCTTTTGGAGGATCCGACATTCTTTTCAGAGCCGGCTTGTCCCCAGGCCGGTCCTCCTTCGCGTTCGATACCGGCTCGACCGGGCCGAGGACGGCCCGGCCCTGATCCCCTCCACGTCCCGCTCCACCGTTCTCAACAGTTCCCTCCGGTATATCCGACACTGCGAGGCTCGAGGGAATCCTATGCAGCCACCTCTTTCAGAGCCGGCCTGTCCCCAGGCCGGTCCTCCTTCGCGTTCGATACCGGCTCGACCGGGCCGAGGACGGCCCGGCTCTGAATCTCTACGCGGCCCGCCTCTGAATCTGCGCGTGACCCAGCACTGAGAGAAACGGCGTCCTGATCCATGTGTGCAGCATCCTCCACACGCACCGTCACTTCGCCTCATAGTACACGTAGCGCATCGTCAGGCGGATCACGAGCAGCGTCAGCACCAGCACGATCACGAACAGGATCCACGCCATGGCCGAGGCGTATCCCATCCGCAGGTTGTTGAACGCCTGGTGCTGCAGCTCCATTACGTAGAAGTTGAGCGACTCGCCCAGGCGGTATCGATTCGTGCTGACGACCATCGTCGGCAGGGCGAACGTGTTCAGCCCCCAGATGATGGCCATGATCGCGTTGAAGAGCATCACCGGGCTGAGCATGGGGAGCGTAACGCTGAACGTCTTGGCCAGCACGCCCGCACCGTCGATCTCCGCCGCCTCGTAGAGCGACGCCGGGATGTCCTGCAACCCGGCGAGGTAGATCACCATCGCGTTGCCGAGGCTCCACAGGCTCATGAAGATCAACGCGGTCATCGCCTCGTCCTGGCTGTTGAACCACATCGGCGCGTCCGGGCGGATCGCCGACGGCAGCCAGCCCGTCGCCGCCTCGAAGCCGTGGTTGATGGGCCCGTACTTGGTGTTGAACATGTACATCCAGATGATGGCGGCGGCGATCTGCGGTACGAGCGACGGGGCGTACAGCAACGTTCGATAGAACGGCACGGCCCGCGAACGCACGTTGAGCAAGATGGCCAGCAGCAGAGCAACCACTTGGCCCATAACCACGAACGCCGCCGTGTAGACCAGCGTGTTGCGAAGGGCCCGGAAGAAGATCGGATCGCCGAACAGGTCGACGTAGTTGCTCAGGCCGATGTAGACCGGTGGACTGAGGACCGAATAGTCGCACAGGCTGTAGTACATCGACGCGACGATCGGATAGACCACGAACACGCTGAAGCCGATGATCCAGGGGGCGACGAACAGCAGCCCGTTGCGGAGGTCGCGGCGCTGCGTCGAGGTCATGGCCCCACCCCCAGTCGCTCGTGCCGTCGGACCTCGGCCGCGTAGCGCAGCTCCATTCGAGCTTGTACGCTGGCCAGCGCCTGCTCCGGGGTCTCCACATTCTCCCAGACGTTGTCGTACGCCGTGGTCAAGGCCTTCTCGTATTCCTGCCAGATGCCGATCCTGGGGCGGGTGCAAACACGCGGCGACCAGGCCAGGTCGTAGAACAATCGGATGAACTTGTTCGGGTGCGACCGGTAGAAGTCGTCACTCACCTCCGCCAGCGGAGAGTGCTTCCACTGATGACGGCAGAGCAGTTCCATGCCTTCCTGCGATTGCAGGAACCGGACGAACTCGAAGGCCTCTCTCGGGTGACGGGCGCCGGCCGGAATGGCGATCATGTCCGCTTCGGCAATGCTGACAGGGTCCTTGGACGGTGCAACCGATGGGAAGGGCACGGCGACCCAATCGAAGTCGGCCGGTGCGTACCGATCGATGAAGTTGGCCAGCCACACGCCCTGCAGCTCCATCGCAACCCTGCCGTTGAAGAAGGCGTTCTCCCGTGTGGAGAAGTTGCCGAACCCGCCCTGAAACTTCAGGATGCGCTTCAATCCGTACGTGTCGGCATAGCTCTTGAACCACCGCATCGCGGCCAGGTTGGCCGGTGCGTCGGCCGAGATCCCGTCGTCGTCCATGAGCGCCCCGCCGAACCAGGCCGGCCAGAACCAGTTGAACC
>CAZKCX010000811.1:0-2739 GCA_964550865.1 uncultured Planctomycetales bacterium | reverse complement strand
CCGGATCCCTCCGGCGTCCGCTACGGCTTGACCGTGGAGATCCGTGGGGAAGGTCGAGTGGCGCCGACGGGCGGTTCGTATCCCGCGACAAGCATCGTCACGGTCATGGCCGTCCCCGATCGTGGCTGGCGCTTCGTCGGTTGGCAAGGCGATGCGCGGGGAACCACCCGCACCATCGATCTCTTCATGGATTCGGAGAAGCAGCTCGTCGCGGTCTTCAAGCCCACCGACGACGGTGCAGGCCAGGAGATCCCTGAAGGAGTGACCGACCCGGCTGGCTGCGGGTGTGGGGCCTCCGCTCCCCAACTCGCCTGCTGGTGGCTGTTGTGCCTGGGAGGCCTGACGAAGATGCGACCACGTCGGCGTTCCCGGGGGTAGTCCCCCGGCACCAAGCCCAGGCGGACAGAATCACCGCACACCGAGCATCTGCAACCCCGCGCGCATGTAGCCCAGGGCATAGGCCATCCCCATCTCCCACGCCGGCTCGAGATGGATGAACGGTGTGTGATCGGGTATGAGCGTGCCCTCGAAGCCGCAGTCGTGATAGGTCCGCAGGGCCTCGAGCATGTCGACGTATCCTTCGTCCAGGAAGACCTCGTCGAATCGCGGCACCGTCCCGCTGACGTTTCGGAAGTGGACGTAGGCGATCTTGCCCTGGCTCGCGAAGCGGCGGATCGTCGCCGGCACGTCGACGCCCGCCATCTCCGAGACCGTACCCTGGCAGAA
Source organism: uncultured Planctomycetales bacterium (assembly GCA_964550865.1). Taxonomy (GTDB): domain Bacteria; phylum Planctomycetota; class Phycisphaerae; order UBA1845; family JAFGLZ01; genus JAFGLZ01. The sequence goes on along the minus strand of CAZKCX010000811.1, from coordinate 2,013 downwards.
CTCGAGCTGGTTGCGCTCGCTGGGGACGAGATCGAGCAATCGTTGCATGGCGTCCGGGCTCGTGAGCAATCGGGCGATGCCCCGCAACGCCGGCACGGGCGGATCGTCCTGGTGCGCCGCCAACGTCACGCCCGCCTCCTCCGCCGTCGGGATCACCGCCTCGAGGAAGTACGCCAGCCGCCCCCACATCGTCTCGGTATCCGTCGGGGGGATCGTGCCCTCCGAGGCGCGCGTCGGCAAGGGCGTCGGACCCCATACGCAGGCGTTCCCGGGCGGCTCTTGCGTCGGGACCTTCTCGACGTCGAAGCTTCGCACCCCCGCGCCGCCCCGGCCTGTCCCGCGACGTTGGGCATCCCGCCAATGTCCCCAGACGCCGACGATGCTGAAGTAGTAGCCGAGGCACGGAATGCCCACCTCGCCCATGTTGCGGATCGTCCGCTGGACGTTGGCGATCTGCTCGCCGCGTCCGTCCTCGCCGAGCAAGACGCGGTCCCAGTGCGTCGGGTGGAGATTCTCGATGGCGGCCAGCATCAGGCCGTGTCGCTCGGCGTCGTGCTTGATCCTCGCGAGGTCCTCCGCGTGCCAGACGCCGTCCCCGGCACCGAGCGGCAGATGGGCGACGACCGTCTCGCACCCGAGCTGCCGCGCGAAGACGAGGTGCTCGTCGTTCCAGTTGTGCGTGTGAATGCCCAGCCCCAGCTTCATCGCATCTCTCCGCGAGAATCCTCCGCGGGTGGCTTATCTCTTCTCGGGTGGCCCACCGCTTCACTCCCCCTGTGGGAGGACGGGAAGCGCTCGCGTGCAGGCAACACGTCCGGTTCTTCACCGCTCCTACGACAGGGTGCTTCGCGACTCGGCCGAAGTTGCGATCCAACAGCAACGCTCCTTCACAGTCGCGCCTGATAAACCGCGTTCTTACGGGCGTGTCTGCGATCAGGACAGCGACCGTCGATCGGCGCAGCGACGGTCGATCAGGACAGCGACCGTAAGCGAGCTGTGACGTCCACCCTCGATCTTCGCCGCAGGCAGCCTAGTACCGTGTTTCACAAGTAGCACGACTATGGCAATGTCCATGCGTGCCACGGTTGTTGCCCGAGCCGCCGGATTCATCCGGCGCGGCCGCGCGGCATGAATGCCGCGGCTCGGGTAGGTAGTCGCGGTATTTCTGAAACGCAGCCTAGCGCCACGCCGACTTCAGCTCCCAGACGGTGAGCGACGTGGCCCGGGCCGGGCCGCCCTTGGCGAAGACCTCGATCGTCTTGTTGTCGTCCGGCGAGATGACGCCCATCGGCATGTAGACGCGGCCGTCGTTGCCGTAGATCTCGACCGACATGCGGTCGACCAGCAGCTCCAGGCGGATCTTGCCGTCCTTCGTCTTGAGCGGCGCCTTGTTCTTCAGGCAAGATAGCTGTGCCTCCTTGACGTCATACGTCACCGGTGTGCCGCGGATGACAAAGCCGAACTGCTCGGCGTCGCCCGGTTCGAACTCGGCGCGGATGTGGAAGAGATCACCTGTGATGCCCTTCAGCAGGTTCTCACCCGGTCGGATCGGCTTGCCCTGCCAGGCATGCTCCTTGTCGTGCAGCAGCGCGATCTCGCGGACGGGCACGGCGAACATGCGAATGCCCTCGTCGGTCGTGTGCAGCGTCAGCTCGACGGGAAAGTCCATCATCTGGTTAAAGGGCATGCTCTTGTGCCCGATACGGCCCCAGGCGATCTGGATCCGCCGCCCGTCCTCCGGCGGCACGTTGTTGAACGTCTGCGATGCGTAGAAGCAGTTCCCGTAGTTGTACTTGATGGGCTTGCCGTCGGGGGTGAAGCGCTTGCCGTCGAAGTGGCCGAGCAGGTAGTCGCCGCTTCCGCCGTAGAGCACCCACTTGGTCTTCGTCTTATCGCCGTCGACGGGCAGCTCGAACAGCTCGGGGCATTCGTGGAAGCACTTCAGCTCGCCGTGCATGGTCCACGACTTAAGGTCCTTCGACGTGAAGAAGGCCATCCGCTTGTCGTCCAGAT
>CAZKCX010000810.1:0-2751 GCA_964550865.1 uncultured Planctomycetales bacterium | reverse complement strand
CGAGCCGCGGCATTCATGCCGCGCGGCCGCGCCGGATGAATCCGGCGGCTCGGGTAGCGATCGTGTCGTGTGCGCTCCTGTCCATAGTCGCACGATTTGTAAGCCGCGGCACTAGGACGGTTGCAGCAGCCCCTTGAGCTGCCATCGGGCGCACTGGAAGCCCCTGCCCAGCTCACACCAGACGCAGGTGTCCTCGATGCCGGCCACCATGGTCGTCTGCGATTCACACAATCCGCAGACGCCGGGCTCGGACATCGGGCCCGGGCAGGGCGTGATCGTCATCGGGCACACGTCGATACACGCATGGCAGCGCTTGCAGGTCTCCGGGCGCTTGTCGAACGGCAAAGCGACGCGTCGTTCCCGACCGCGTCCGACGAACCCCAGCGACTTGGACTGCCACACCTCGTCGCACACGCGGACGCACTTGCCGCACAGCACACAGTCGTTGTTCCGCATCGGATAGCGCGAGCGCGTAACCCCGACGCGGACGGCCAGGTCCTGGATCGCCCGCGAGTTGGGGGCTTCGGCCAGCAGAAGCTCGACGATGTTGCGTCGCGCCCGCAGGACGGCCTCCGAGTGCGCATCCACCACGAGCCCTTCGCGGGCCTCCAAGGTGCACGAGGCCGTCATCTTCCGCCGATCGCCCTGCACCACCTCGACGATGCAGACCCGACACGCCCCGAGGGGCGTCACGCCGGGAATGTGGCAGAGATTGGGGATGCAGATTCCTGCCTCGAGAGCGGCCTCGAGCACGCTTGTCCCCTCGGGAGTTCGGATTTGGGCCCCGTCCACCGTGATGGTGACCATCTTCGGCATACGTCTGTCCCCTCTAGATCCTGCGGATCGCGCCGGTCGCGCATGTCTCCACGCAAATTCCGCATCGCTGGCAAAGCTCGTCGTCGATCTCGACCTGACCGTTCTCGTGGATCGCGTCGTGCGGGCAGGCCTCGACGCATTCGCCGCACTGCACGCACAGATCCGGATCGATCTCGTAGCGGACCAACGCCCGGCAGACGCCGGCCGGACACCGCTTGTCCCGAATATGCGCTTCGTACTCGTCTCGGAAGTACCGCAGCGTGGACAGGACCGGATTCGACGCGGTCTTACCCAACGCGCACAGCGAGCCCGCCGAGACCGTCCAGGCGAGGTCCTCGAGCAGATCGAGCTGGTCCTCGCGCCCCCGGCCCTCGCTGAAGTCGGTCAAGATCTCCAGCATTCGATCGATGCCGAGTCGGCACGGCACGCACTTGCCGCACGACTCGTCCTGGAGGAAGTGCAAGAAGTACTTGGCCACATCCACCATGCAGGCCGAGTCGTCCATGACGACCATGCCGCCCGAGCCCATCATCGAGCCCGCCTCCCCGAGCGCCTCGTAGTCGACGGGCAGGTCGAACTGCGAGACGGGCACGCACCCGCCCGACGGCCCGCCGGTCTGCACGGCCTTGATCTGCCGGCCGTTCCTTGGACCGCCGCCGATATCGAAGACGATCTCACGAAGCGTCGTGCCCATCTCCACCTCGACCAGCCCGGTGTTCTTGACGTGCCCGGTCAGGGCGAAGATCTTCGTGCCCTTGCTCTCGCCCGTGCCCTTGGCGGCAAACCATGCCGCGCCTTCGGTGATGATCTGGGGCACGTTGGCCCACGTCTCGACGTTGTTCAGATTGGTCGGCTGATCGAGATAGCCCCGCTCGACCGTGTGGACGTCCTTGGGACGCGGCTCGCCGACCTCACCTTCGAGTGAGGCCATCAGCGCGGTCGACTCCCCGCACACGAATGCCCCGCCGCCGCGGACGACCGTGACATCAAAGCCGAAGTCCGAGCCGAGAATCCTCTCACCGAGCAATCCCAGCTCTCGGGCTTGCTCGATCGCTAGACGCGTATGCAAGACGGCCAGCGGGTACTCGTTGCGGACGTAGACATACCCCTGCGACGAGCCGATCGCGTACGCCCCGATCAACATCCCCTCGAGGATCGAGTGAGGGTTCCCTTCGAGCAGGCCGCGATCCATGTAGGCGCCGGGATCGCCTTCGTCGGCGTTGCATATCACGTAGCGCTCCCGCCCCGGAGCTACCCGACACTGCTCCCACTTCCGCCCGGTCGGATACCCACCACCGCCTCGTCCTCGGAGCCCGGAGGCCTTGATCTCCTCAACCACCGCTTCCGGGCTCATGGTCGTCAGAACCTTCACCAACGCGGCATATCCGCCGCGGGCAATGTAATCGCCGATATCGCAGGGATCGATGAAGCGGTTCTGACTGATCAGCACTCGGTCCTGCTTCGCGAAGAAAGGCAGCTCACGTTCGGTCCGGATCGTTCGCTTGGAGATGGGATCCACGTACAGAAGTCGTTCGATGATCTTGCCGTCCACGACGGACTCAGAAACGATTTCCGGGACGTCCTCAGGCTTAACGCTGCAGTAGAGCACGCCGAGAGGCTCGAGAATCACCAGCGGCTCTGCCTGGCAGAAGCCTTGGCAGCCGGTGACGCGAAGGTGGACCCGATCGGTTAGCTTGTGCTTGGCAAGCTGTTCCTGGAGGGCGCTCAATACGCGCAACGATCCGGATGCCTGCCCGCAGGTACCCGACGATAGGGTAAGACGAATGGGGCTGGCAGTCCTCTCGGCATTGAGCTGGTCGCGGAGCGAGGACAGGGAATCGGCATCCTGGAGCCTAAGCACTGACACGCACCTCCTCATCTTGCCGGCGGATCATCTCCAGGGTTTGAAGGTCTCTAAAAAAATATGTAAAGGCC
>CAZKCX010000809.1:0-2754 GCA_964550865.1 uncultured Planctomycetales bacterium | reverse complement strand
TCGACGTCTTCGAGGGTCAGATCTTCGTCGCCAGCATGAACGAGGCCATGCCCTCCCTTGTCCCCCCGGAAACCACGACGGGCACGGTCGCGCTATACAACAATGTGGCCTTTGGCGCATTCCTGTTGGGCGGTGCCACGGGGGGCATCCTGTTCGGCATGCTGAGCGACCGCATCGGACGCAAGCGAACGCTTTCGTTCACGATCCTCTTCTACTCGCTGTTCACATGCGTCTCAGCCCTGTCGCAGCAGTGGTGGCACCTGGCAGGTCTGCGATTCCTCGTCGCGATGGGCGTCGGCGGCGAGTGGGCGGTGGCCAGCTCGATGGTCGCCGAGGTCTTCCCGAAGAAGGCCCGTGCCCACGTCGGCGGGATCTTCCACGCGTCGAGCGTCTTCGGCACGTACCTTGCTGTGGCGGCGGGCTTCTTCATCATCGGAAACTCGCACATCGTTGCGTACGCCGAGAGCATCGGCATGCCGTCGCTGGCCTGGCGACTAGGATTCGCCATGGGGGCCCTGCCCGCCTTGCTCATCCTCTGGATCCGTATCAGCCTCCGCGAACCGGAGAGCTGGGAGCAAGCCCGCGACGACGCCCAGAAGGACCCGTCCCGAAAGATGGGCTCCATCCTTGAACTGTTTCGCGGCCTGTACCTCCGGCGCACGTTCGTCGGCGTGACGCTCGCGGCGGTCGGCTTGGCCACGTTCTGGGGCGCGCACATCTACGGCAAGGACGCCTTGAAGGCCGCAACCGTGGATGCCTATGTGGCAGACGCCTTCCCCGACCAATCCGTGGTCACCGCCGAGCAACGGCAGCAGATCGTCGACGACAACGAGGTGGCCCTGAAGCGATGGGAGATGCTCGGGATGTTCCTCACGACGACCGGCGGCGGCATCGGCCTGGTCTGTTTCGGGCCGGTCTGCCAGCGGATCGGTCGGCGCGCCGCGTTCCTCGCGTTGCACACGGGTGGGCTCGCCAGCGCGCTGATCCTCTTCCAGCTCCTGAGCGGGCAATACGTGGTCATGGTCGCGTTGCCGATCTTCGGCTTCTTGACGCTCGGCATGCACGCGGGCTACGCGATCTACTTCCCCGAGCTCTACCCCACGCGGCTGCGCGGGACGGGCACGGGGTTCTGCTTCAACGCGGGTCGTATCCTGGCCGCGCCGATCCTCTTCATCAGCGGATGGATGCAGAAGGATTGGGGCTTCACGTTGGAAAATGCTGCGTCCTTGCTCGCGCTGCTCTTCCTGCTCGGGAACCTCGTGCTGCTGCTCGCGCCGGAGACGAAGGGCCAGGACCTCCCCGAAGAGGACGTCGGATAGAACTCCTACGTGTGATTGCGACTCCACGTGAGGGTGCGCGCACGAAAGACCGCAGGCCTGTTCGGCGTGACCTGCGGTTCGTGTGTGCCTCACCAAAGCCCCCCCGGGATAGGTGGACACACGCTCACCTCATTGTGACGGCCTTCTCCCCAGAAGCCGCACAATCAGGCGATGACATTCAATTGGTGGCCGCCGTCCCCGGCGTCGGCGCCCGCTTGCGTATCCGTCGGGGCCACGATGTCCGTCGGCGTGGTACCCGCCGCTTGACCGGACGTGGTGGCGTTGGCCGCGTAGGCCTCGCTCGCCGTCATCTGGTAGCTCGAGGAGCTCATGGACAACGACGTCTGAAAATTCGTGTTGGATAGGAAGAAGCTCGTGCTCTGGCCCTGACCCAACGCGCCGGCCACACCCGCGATGAGCTGGCCCTTGTCCTCTCCGCCCTCCATCATCTCGAGCAATCGCAGCAGGAGCGCGAGCACGACAAGACTCCGGGTCACCTCGTCCATCTGCATGGCGTAGCCATAGCTTTCCGCCAACGTCTGCACGGTCGAGCTCATCGACATGCTCATGGACTGCTGGCTCTGCACCGTCGAGACGGAGCCGGTCTGGCTCGAAGACGTGGCTTGTTGGGCACCGGCCACCTGTTGCCCCGCGTTGGTGCCGGTCGTGGCCGGCATCGACGTGGACGGCGTGCCCGTCGGTCCGATAGGCGCGACATCACTCATGATTCTTCCCCGTCCGTGTTTCCCTTGCGTCTTCCCTTCCCACTCGGCGACCTTCGATGCGTCTGAGCGCGACGTCGCCGAGGAACACCGGAACTTGGCACGACAGGCTGCAAAGACCACACCCCGAGGCCTTCTGGACCCAGCATTTGGCGGAACCAGTTGCCGGCAAGCCCTTTAGGAAATGCGTTCCGGCTGTGTCGGGCGATCCGGTTGTGAGGGCGCGCTGCAAGCAAGCAGCCCCGGCCGGCAGCTCCGAGCGCGAAACGGTTCTAAGGCTAGGCCAATCAGAGCTTTCCGTCGTGTTGATTCCGAAGGGGAACAACGTTGCGGCTTGGCAACACGCGCCGTCCACGATCCTCGCCGGCGTCCGATAAGCCGGTCTGTCGGAACCGTGCGCACGCGGCTTGCATACCCATCCCCGCGCGAGAGGCCGAATTCCTCCGAAGCGATCGAGGACCGCACGAGAGGAACCCTCTGCATCGAGCGCCCCGATCTACCCGGCGCATGCCGTCGAGGAACCGGAGAACCAGGAACAGCGCTTCCGATCAGTTGATACGGCTCGGCCGAACGGATAGGCTTGTCCACGAACGCCGCGTAGGCCCTTTGCCGAAATGCGAGGCGAGCCGGCATCGACACCAGGACGGCGGGGACCGGTGGCGCCCCGATACCCCGTCAGCTCCGACGAGGACACGATGGACCCGATCCTCCAG
>CAZKCX010000808.1:0-2768 GCA_964550865.1 uncultured Planctomycetales bacterium | reverse complement strand
AAAAGCCATGACCCGCAAGGAGCTAGTAACCGGAGTTAGCTAGAGACTCAGTACTCCTGAAATGCAGTACTAGGCAGCATCACCTCCAACCATGTGGCCTTCCGGATCCTCACGGCAAGCGCTGCAAAGGACCTGGCTCGGGCCTGGGTCGACCGACGAGTGCCCAGGCGTGACGGCCGAGTATTGCGGTCAGCAGGTCGCCCCCGCGCGCGTTGACGAGGCGCGTGACGAGCAGGAAAAGCGCGATCGCCATGCCGACGCCGAAGCCCCCGAGGTGCGCCCAGTGGGCAACCTCGTCCTCCACACCCAAGAGCGTGTACGCCACGTCGAAGCCGATGTAGAAGAGGACGACCCAGAATCCGCGCACGGACCACATCTTCAGGGAGAGGGCAAAGCCTCCGATCAGCCCCCAGCGGATCCATGCGGCCATGTGCACGTCGTTGGTGGGAAAGAGCACCAGGTACATCCCCGCCAGGCCCATGATGGCGCCCGAGGCACCCACCATGGGCATCGGCGGCTGATCGGCGAGAAAGGCCATCTGCACCAACGCCGCTCCCACCGCAAGCACGGGATAGACGACCAGCGTCATGACGTTTCCGATCAGGGCGTTGACGCGCGAGCCGAGCACCAGCAGGAAGATCATGTTGCCCACGAGGTGCATGATGCCCCCGTGCAGGAACGCGTGCGTGATGAGCTGGTACGGCCGGTACACCCCCGGATATTGCTGTTCGGGCGGCAGCGACTTGTGGGCCAAGAGGAGGAGCTTTTCCTCCCGGCTCAGAGACGGTTTCGGTGGCCGCGGATTGTCGACCCAGTTCGGGTCGACCAGGAGCTCGTCGAGCTTCGCATTACTGAGGCCGGCCTCCTCGAATTGCGAGACCGTACGGAAGAAGGCCTCCGAGTCGCCGTAGTTGGTGGCCGCATAGAAGTAGAGCAGCGTCTGGGGCTCCGGATCACCGTCGCCGGCCCAGAGCATGGTGTTCTTGAGCCGACTCATGTCCGTCGAGGGGCGACACGCATACCCGAGGAACGTGAAGCTCGTGGCGACGGTGACGAGGGCGATCGCGCGGATGGTGTAGGGCTTGTGCGTACCAAAGGCCTCGGAGGCGATGGGATAAATGCCCACCCACAAGATCCAACTCACGATTCCGATGATGCTTTCCGACGTGGCGTAGATCTCGTTGAGGTAGGTATCCTGCGACGTGATCAGGCTGCGGCCGGTTCGGATGTCTATGCCGCAGTCGGTGCAGATCTTGGCCTTTGGTTCGAGCTCCTTCCGACAGGCCGGACAGACGGGGCGCTCGCCGTCTTCCTCCTCCTCTAGCTCAGACCTGGTCGGTGGCTCGGGCTCGGTCATCTCGATGATGGATGCGGGCTCGTCTTCTTGCGCGGCCAGGTGCGCGAAGGGGCTCGCGTCGGGCTCGGCGTCCGGTGGGGCTTGGCTAGGGAGGGGCTCGAGCGGCTCTGCGAACAGGCTTCCGGGCTCGCCCTTGTCCGCCGGCTTGCTGCGTTTGGAGGCCCGGGGCTGCTTGGGACCGGGTAGCGAAGCGTACCGGAGCTGATACTCGCCGATCCGGATCACATCGCCGTGTTCGAGATCGCGATGGGCCACACGCTCGTCGTTGACGTACAGGCCGTTCGTGCTCCGGCAGTCTTCCACGCGCCATCCACTCACGGTCCGAACGAAGCGGCAGTGAAGCCGTGAGATTCGGCTGCCGGGCAGCGTCAGGTCGATATCAGAGCGCTTGCCGACATCGATGGGTCCGCGACCGGCCAGGCAAATCAATTCGTCCTTTCGGCGCGGGCCTTCGGTAACGACCAGGAGGGCGCGAACACTCCGTGCATCCCCCCCATCACCGTGCGCGACCACTCGCAGGGCCGCGCGGCACGTCGGGCAAGCCAGCGCGCGTCCCAGGTGCGCCTTCGGGAAACCGAATCGCTTGCCGCATCGACACGCGACCTTTATCGACTCGGCTTTGGGCGGCCTGGGTTCCATGGGAGCCAAATCGTTGGGCGGGGTAGCTGTTGCTCCGGAGCGCCATCCCGCAGGTGCGCCTTATCAGGCCGATCGGACTTCTGCGTCGGCCTTTGTCCCGCAACAACCTTCTCGTATCTTAAGTCCTTCTTCGCCATGAAGACAAGGATAATAAGGCGAAAGGCCAGGAATAGGAGCCTGGCCAGGGACAAGGAACGCGGGCACACCGTCCCGGCCGAGGGCTGGTGACATCATTGCGTGGGTGGACGACTCGTGCCAGGATGTGAAATGCACTTTGGGTCGACGGGGTACGTCTGGGCACGGAGCAGGGCGACTGGCCGCAGCATGACGTCAAGGGAAGAGAAGAGGGACAGGCCTAGCGAATTTCATGATTCGCCCCGGACGGACGTGGCTCGCTTCGCAGCCGGTGGAGCTGTCCTCCAATCCCCAGCCGAGGAAGGGACGACGCATGAGCTTTGAACGATGGCTATTCGCCGTGACACCGTGCAGTATCTTGACCTTGCCATTCCCCGTGGGGCCTGACGCAGTGCTCCCGACCTCGTTTCGCTATGGAGGCGTGTCTTCGCAGGAGCTGCTGGCAGACTGGCGATTTCATGCCAGCGAACCCGTGCGGGAGAGCGGAAGGAAGCGCTTTCGGTACGCGTGGACGGCCCCGGACGGTTTCCAGGCACGGCTTGAGGCGGTGTCGTTCGATGGGACGACGGCGACGGAGTTTCGGCAGGGGGACAAGTTGACTAAAGAGCCAAGCTGTTCTCGTTGTCGTTAACGAATG
>CAZKCX010000807.1:0-2770 GCA_964550865.1 uncultured Planctomycetales bacterium | reverse complement strand
TCTTGGGGCCACTTGAGCTGGCCTTGGCCATAACAGTTTCCTCCACATCGTGTTACAGGTGGGAATTGCTGAGGGTCTGCGCTCTGTCTGAGTCGGACTCCCTATTCCTGACTCTACTCGCCTAAGGGTACGTGATCTTCGCCCGTGCGGGGCGAAGCCTATCTACGGACATCGATACGCCGGGCTAACAGCCCGAGGAGGTTATCGTAGAGAAGAGATACTCCACCTCTCGGCGGAGCTCGCGAACGCTAGAGTTGTTCTCCACAATATGATCGGCCTTCGCTCGTTTGATGTCCAGCGGTTCTTGCATTTTCTCGCGCCGTTGAAGCTCGGATTCGGTCCAATTTCGATCCTCCTTCACGCGACTTGCCCGCAACGGCTCGGGCGCGTCCACGAAGAGGATGGTATCGCATTCGGCGTCCAGCCCGCTCTCAAAGAGCAGCGGGGCGTCGATCACGACCGCGGGGGCGAAGCCGGGTCGATGTCGTGCTTGCTCGATCACCTGCCCCCAGCGGGCAAGAATCCGAGGGTGAATGAGTCCCTCGAGCCGACGACGTTGCGCGGGGTCTTCGAAGATGATATCCGCGATCCTTTGCCGATCGACCCGGCCGTCGGGGGCCACGATGGATGACCCCCACCACGCCGTCAGCGTCCGCACAACTTCGGGGTCTTCCAACACCTCGTGGGTGGCTTGGTCGGCGTTCAATACGATGGCGCCGAGTTCCCCCATCATCGTGGCCACAAGGCTCTTGCCCGACCCCACACCTCCAGTCAGGCCAATAACGGGCGTTTTGCTGCTCACGATCGGCTTGCGGCTGCATCCCCAAAGACCGAATATCCGTTCGCCGGAACCCTTCGGGCCCGCGTGGCGAAGCCCGAACCATGCCCGTGATGCACACACCCCGAACCGGCGGGTCAACGGCCTGTTTCACCCCAACCATGCAGGACCGCACGGTTGGCTATCGGCCACCGGTTGGGCCCGTCGTCTCCCCGCTTCGATTCCTGCAATCGTTCACTACCAGGGGATCAGGTTGGTGTCATCCGCCCTTGACGTGAAGGACGTGCTATGAACCTTGTACCTGGAAGTAGGCATCGGGTTGGACCACCCGTGCCACGGGAGTACACAATACTCTACCCAATTCGATGCTGCTTGTCACCCCTTTTGCACGCGGATTTTCTACGGGCTTTTCGGGGGTCGAGCAGACTGCCGATTTCGTCTTTCATGCGAATCGGGAAGACCGGGGCCGCGGGCCTTCTTCGAGCAACCGGGGCTCCCGGTGTGCCACACCGGTTCGTGCGCGAGGATGCTCGCCCCCGTTTCTCAGCGAGGCTCCAGTCGCCGTCCGAGCGCGCGCTTGAGCTTCTCGGCCGCCAACTTGACCGCGCGGTAGAGGTCCTCGTCGGAGGCCTCCACCGTGACCGGATCCCGCCCGGCGGGCCTCGCCTCCAGCACGCATCGCTTGTCGTTCGGGCCTGGTTTCCGTGCGTTGTCGTCCCGAAGGTGCGCCTCCACTCGTGTGATTCGCTCGCCGAACCTTCGCAAGTTCCGGTGGATCTCTTGCTCCAGGTGCTCGCTGAGGGCATCCGAACGTTCGATGTCGCCGAAGTTGGTCTGGATCTTCATGGTCGCCTCCCGAGAACAACGAATCCGCACGCCACCGAAGATGGATCGCACCGCGCAGACCCACCGTACCATGTCATACGTCTTCGAGGAAACCAGGTTCCGCAAAACCTACGGTGATACGTCATGCTCGATTCCTTCTCCGAGGTGCTGGGTGGACAGGGCCGACCCGTTTGTCGATCACCACCCTACGACGAGCGGTGGGTCGCTCGCAAGACGCCACGGTTGCCCGACACCGGGAAGGCCGGTAGAATCTGGACAGGAGCATCACTCCCGAGTCGCGGCGAACACGCGCCTAAGACCCGCAGGACCGCCGATATAGGAACGCGCAGGTAACGGCCAGCCACAACGTCGGACTCGGACACGGATGTCCGGAGGCACCAGGAATTGCCGGAGCGTGATTTGCCTCACGTAGTGTTCTCGAGCTCGCTTGCACGCACAGAGTGGAGTTGGGGTGTTCAGCGCGAACCGCGCTGTCTTTAGGATCGATCTCCATGGCACGTCGAAAGAAGAAACTCGGTGAGATCCTCGTCGATTGGGGTGTGATCGGTAGCGGCGCGATTGCCGATGCCATGGCGCACGCGGCCGAACAGGGCAAACGCATCGGCGAGTCGCTGGTCGATCTCGAGCTCTGCAGCGAGGAGGACGTCACCAAGGCCCTGGCGACCCAGTTCGACATGGAGTACATCGATCTGGCCAAGTCCTCGGATCTGAAGACCAACATGGACCTGGTGCCCGAGGAGTTGATCCACAAACATCGCATCGTCCCCCTTCGCCAAGAAGGCGGGAAGCTCAAGGTGATTCTCTCCGATCCGCTCGACCTGGAAACCATGGATATGCTGCGGTTTCGGTTGAACGTCGAGGTCGAGCCCGCGCTCGGGGCGCCGTCGCGGATCAAGGAGTACATCAATTCCTATTTCCAGCCCGAGGAGCAGGAGGAAGGGGAGGAAGGCCAGCCGGGTCAGCCCAAGGAGGACATCAAGAGCCTCCAGGAGGAAATCGCCGAGCTTGGGGGCGATGAGGACGAAGACGGCGATGCTCCCGTCGTCCGTCTGGTCAAATTGATCATCGTCGAAGCCGTCAAGGGGCGGGCCAGCGATATCCACATCGAGCCGATGGCCGACCGCGTCCGGGTCCGCTACCGCATCG
>CAZKCX010000806.1:0-2771 GCA_964550865.1 uncultured Planctomycetales bacterium | reverse complement strand
GCGGTGGAGGTCGTCCGCAAGGACGGACGGCGCGTGCCGGTCGAGATCAACTCCGGGGGCATGGTCAAGGCAGGCTCGCGGATGATCCACTTCGGGATCTTCCGGGACATCTCCGAGCGGAAGCAGCGTGAGCAGACCCTCCGAGAAAGCGAGCGCAAGTATCGGCTGCTGGCCGAAAACGTCAGCGATTTCATCTGGGTCATCGACGCCGAGCTGAAGACGTTTACGTATGTCAGTCCCTCCTGCGAGCGCCTGCTGGGCTTCCGAGCGGATCAAGTCGCTCGCCATGCCGTCACCCAGAACCTCACGCCCGTATCTCGGAAGTGGGCGGAGGCCGCCGCGGAGCGCTGGATCGCGGCCGAAGCGCGAGGCGATGCCGATAGCGAGCCCCGCGTATGGGAGGTCGAGTACATCCGCGAAGATGGTTCCGCGATCTGGGTCGAGAGCACGACGCGACCGCTTCGAAATGAACAGGGCGTGTTCCAGGGCCTGGTCGGGGTGTCACGGGACGTGACCGACCGGAAGCGCGTGGAGACGGCCCTTCGCGAGCAGCGTGAGCTCCTGGACTACATCATCCGGTACGACCCCAACGCCATTGCCGTCTACGACAACGACCTTCGCTACATCTACGTGAGCGAGCGATACAAGCAGGATTACAAAATCGGCGACCGCGACATCATCGGGATGCATCACTACGAGGTCTTCCCGGAGATGCCGCAGCGGTGGAAGGATGTGCACCAGCGCGTGCTTGCCGGTGCGATCGAGCGCAGCGAGGACGACTACTTCGAGCGGCAGGACGGGTCGATCGACTACAACCGTTGGGAGTGTCGCCCCTGGTACACCGCCGACGGCGAGATCGGCGGGATCATCACCTACACCGAGGTCACCACCGAGCGCAAGCTGGCGGAGATCGCCCTTCGGGAGAGCGAGGAGCGGTTCCGCTATCTGAACGACAATCTGGCCGATGCCGTCTTCGCCCATGACCTGGACGGACGTCTCCTCTGGGTCAATCGAACTGCTTCCATAACGACCGCCTACAGCCGAGAGGAACTGCTCGGCATGACCGTCTTCGACATTGATCCCGATGCCGAATCCCGAGGAGACTCCAGACGCTACTGGCATCAGATGGCGCCGGGCGAGGCCGTGACCATCGAGGGCCGGCACCGACGCAAAGACGGGACGATCATTCCTGCCGAGGTCCGCCTGAACCGGATCGATCTGGGCGGTCAGCCGGCCATTCTCGGCCTGGCCCGAGATATCACGGAGCGAAAGGAGGCCGAGGAGGCACTACGCCAGAGTGAGGAGCGTTACCAGCGCCTCGTGCACAACCTTCCCGACATCGTCTACCTCTTCTCGAGCCGGCGCGGCGGACTCTTCCACGCCGGTCCCGTCGAGGAGATCCTCGGCTACGACAGGAGGTTCCTGGAGTCGAATCCGTTCCACTGGCACGACTCGATTCATCCGGAGGACGTCGTGGCCGTCGACGCTGCCGTGACCGATGCCAAGGTGAGCGAACCCCATACGATCGTGTATCGCATCAAGGACGCGCAAGGCGCCTGGAAATGGATTGAGGACCGCTTCGTGGTTGTCGGCGAGGAAGACGGCGAACGGTTCGTCGAGGGCATCGCCGTCGACATCACGGAACGCAAACGCGGCGAGCAGGTCTTGGCCGACCACCACGCCGAGCTGGCACAGATCTTCGAGGCCATCCCCGACGCCGTCATCTACGCCGACCCCGAGCGAAGGATCATGCGCGTGAACTCCGCGTTCACACGTCTGTTCGGCTACTTGCCGGAGGAGGTCTTCGGCCAGAAGACCCGTATCCTGTATGCAAGCGGAGAGGAGTTCGAGCGGCAGGGGAAGCTGCGGTACAACGTCGAGGCGCGGGACACGTACGACGTGTATCGCGTCGACTACCGGCGGAAGGACGGTCGGATCTTCACGAGTGAATCGATCGGCACCCCGGTCCGCGACGCCCATGACAACCCCATCGGATTGCTCGGCGTCGTCCGCGACATCACGGAGAAGATCGAAGCGGAGAAGGAGCGAGCCCGCATGGAGTCCCGCCTGCGGGAGGCCCAGAAGCTCGAGAGCCTGGGCATCCTGGCCGGGGGAATCGCCCACGATTTCAACAACCTGCTGACGGGTATCCTGGGCAACGCCAGCTTGGCCCTGAATGACGCGGCACCGAATACGCCCAGCCGCGAGAGTCTCGTCGAGATCGAGCGGGCCTCCGAGCGGGCGGCCGAGCTGGCCAATCAGATGCTGGCCTACTCTGGCAAAGGTGCATTCGTGGTGCAACCGGTGGACATCTCCTGGATGGTTCGGGAGATGGCGGATCTGCTCAAGGCGTCGGTCTCCAAGAACGCCCGATTGGAGTACGACCTCCCGGAAGACCTGCCCGCGATCGAGGTCGACCTGGCGCAGCTGCGGCAGCTGATCATGAACCTGATCATCAACGCCTCGGAATCGCTCCCTGACGGGCACGGCACAATCCACGTCGCCACCTTCTCCATGAAGCCCGATGCGGACTTCCTCTCACAGTGCTACATGGCTGAGGGCACGCCGGACGTCACACACGTGGGCATCCGCGTTTCCGATACGGGTTTTGGTATGGACGAGGCCACACAGGCAAAGATCTTCGATCCGTTCTTCACGACCAAGTTCACCGGCCGGGGGCTGGGGCTGTCGGCCACGCTCGGCATCATTCGCGGACACGTAACACTTCACCCGTTTGCAGTGGGTCCCGGCATGGCGGGTAGTGTGCCGGT
>CAZKCX010000805.1:0-2775 GCA_964550865.1 uncultured Planctomycetales bacterium | reverse complement strand
CTCCAGGCTTCGCTACGCTTCGCCGTGACAAGCCCGGCCGTGAACCGTTGAAAGGCCCCAGCCGAGAGCGACCGGACCACAGAAGGCAAGGCTGCTCGACCGTTCAGACATTGCTGCGAGCAGCGTAGGTATCAGTTTCTCCGTTTCGCCATGAGAAGGCAATTCGTACCGGACAGGGGGCGCTTCACGTCTGCGGAGGAGGCGAAGGGGTATCGGGGGCGGAGGAAGTCTCCAGCGGCAGTCGAATCTCGACGATCAGGCCTCCGTTCGGCGCGTTGGAGGCGGTCGCGCTGCCGCCATGGGCCTCGACGGCACGTCGCGTGATCGCCAGCCCCAATCCGGTTCCGCCGCTCTGCCGGTCTCGCGCGACCTCGACGCGGTGGAAGGGCTCAAAAAGCCTGTCGAGCGCGTCCTCCGGCACGCCCGGTCCATGGTCGTGGACCCGAATCACGGCGACGCGGGCGTCGACGTCGTGGCGAAGGGAGAGGGTGACGACGGTGTGGGGCGGCGTGTAGCGGACGGCGTTGCGAACGACGTTCTCCACGGCGCGCCGCAGCAGCTCCGCCGACCCCGTAATCCGGCAGGGATCCACGTGCTCGACCTCGACGCGCTTGTCCGCGCCCTGTGCCTCGAAGCTCGCGTCGCTGGCCACCTGCTCGACCAGCTCGGCCAGGTCGATCGGCGCCGACTGCATCTTGGCGGTACCGCTCTCCAGTCGGGTTAACGTCAGCACCTGGCCGACGAGCTCGTTGAGCCGGTCGGACTCCCGCTCGATCCGGTTCAAGAGCGGGGCGGCCTCATCTCCCGCGCGCTGTCGCGCCAGCTCCAGCGCGACGTTCAGCCGCGCCAACGGGGAGCGGAGCTCGTGCGAGATGTCCCGCAAAAGGCTGCGTTGCGAGGCGAGCAGTGTTCCGATCCGATCGGCCATGAAATCGAAGTCGCGCGCCAGGCCGCCGATCTCATCCTTTCGCCGGGCGGCCTTGGCCCCGATGCGGGCCGATAGCCTCCCCTCGGCCAGATCGCGGCTGACGGCGCGGAGCCGCCGGATGGGATTGGTCACGCGACGTGCGAACGCGTAGCAGACAAGCATGGCGGTCGCCATCGTGAAGGCGAACTGGATGGTCGAGCCCAGGGGCTTCCAATCGATGGGCCAGGCGAGGTAGTGCGGCAGCGTGCCGACAAAGGCGTAGGCATTGCCCTGCTCGTCGGTCATCTTCCGGGCGGTCAGGACGATCTTGCCGCGGCGCTTCATGCGGATCGGTTGATCGCGCAACGCCTGTTCGGCCGCCTCCTGCACGCCGCGCGGCGGCTCGGCATCCCCGAGCAGACGGGCATCCTCGTCGAAGACGTAGCCCTGGAACTCCGTGTCCGCGGCCAGGTCCTCGATGCGGTCTCGTGCGGCGTCCAGGCCGTTCCGAGAGAGGATGCCTTCGACGCTATCCGCGTAGAGCCGAAGCGATTGCCGGTTCACCGCGACCCACCGCGTGGCGTACGGCATCGGGCCCCAGCGGAATCCGGCGATGGCGTGGACCGTGCCGACCAGGATCATGGCCAGCCAGAACCACAGGAATGTCTTCGCGAACAGGCTCCGCATCGCTTCGCGATACCTATCTACGTCAAGGGAAGTGCTTCCAGGCAGGCGTCAGTCCTGCCCCTCCTCAGCGACTTCGTCCAGCTTGCTGGGCAGCGTATAGACGTAGCCCACCCCCCGTATGGTCTTGATCCGCTCGGGCGCCCTGCCCAGCTTCTTGCGGAGATTGCTGACGTGCATGTCCACCGTTCGGTCGGTCGGATTCAACTTGCGATCGAGCACGCTCTCGAAGAGAAACCCGCGCGACACCGGCTTGCCGGCCGTTCGCAGCAGGACGGCGAGCATGTCGAATTCGGCCGCGGTCAGGTCGAGTCTTTGCCCGCCGCAGCGCGCCACCCTGCCGCCGGTATCCAATTCCACATCTCCCACGCGGAGGACCTCGCCGTCCGCTTCGCTTTCGAGGGACTCTCGTGCCTGACGGATCCGCCGCAGCACCGCGCGGACCCGGGCGGACAGCTCCCGCGTGTTGAACGGCTTGGGCAGATAGTCGTCGGCGCCCAGCTCGAGTCCGACGATTCGATCCACGTCGTCGCCCCGCGCGGTGAGCATCAGAACAGGCATCATGGATCGGGCGCGAATCCTTCGCAAGACCTCGAACCCGTCGATACCCGGGAGCATGACGTCGACGACGGCTAGGGCGTGCTCGCCTGAGAGCGCACGTTCCACGCCGTGTTCACCATCCTGTACGGTTTCCACGGAGTAGCCCTCCCCTTGGAGGTACTCGCGGAGCAACTCGCACAGCTCGAGATCGTCGTCGATGACCAGCACCCGGTCGGCCGATTCGGTCGACATGTCCTCCCTCGCCTCTTGCATGGACCAACCGCCCTATTCTAGCATGTTCCGGTGCACCGGGGCCCGCGGAATCTTTGTGATGATTTGTCAAGAAACGTCCGCAACTATACCTCTTGCGGCCGAAAGTATAAAGAGAAGAAGATCCTCTTTCCGTTCTTCGTCTTACCCTCCTTGTCTTGGTCCCTGTCTTCGACCCTGAGGCTCAGACCGAAGGGAGGCGCAGACCCAAGGAGCGGACCTGTGGGTCCCCCGCACCTGAACTCCCCGCCACCCCGCAGCCGCACCGCCCCCGAGACGCCCCGTCGTTTCCCCTTCTCACAACCGTAGTTGTTGCCCTTCGGGTGTGACATTTCTTTCTGGCACTATGCCGCGAGCGCCCGCTGTAGGTCCCA
>CAZKCX010000804.1:0-2789 GCA_964550865.1 uncultured Planctomycetales bacterium | reverse complement strand
CGCGGGACGCGGTCGAGGTGATCGTCGCACGAGACGGGCGGATAAGCCCGCCCAGGGGCTCGAATTCAAGGAATCGACGGCGACATGCCGACAATCCAGTAGGGTCGCGCGCCCATTCGCCGGGAGACCTAGCCATGAGGAGCCTGCCTCGAAATCGCCGCCTCTGTCTGTACACGCTCGCGCTGCTGGCCGTCCTCGCGTTTCTGCCCGGCTGCAAGTGGACGTGGGGTTGGTTCGGCAACAACGTGACGTTCAACGTCCGCCTCCCCCTCGGGCTGGACGGCACAATCGGGCTGCTCAATCCGGACGGCGGCACCATCGGGCAGGGCACGGGAAACGGCACCACCGACGACGACAACGGCACGGTCATCCCCCCCGACATTCTGTAACCCCCTTTGCGCCTATTGCGGTCCCGTATTCCAAAACGACAATGTCGCTTCCGCCTCGTGGCCGGCGCCGCACCTCTTCTCTGCGGAGGCGGACTCGCCCGTGGTGAGCTTCCGACTTCCCCCTCGGAAAAGCCCCCGCTGATGCCTACCTTGGGGCAAAGGACCGGTACAATAGTTGGGCACGTATGCGGATTGGTGACGGCACATCCCGTAGGTGGTGGCTGGGCGCTTCGGTCCTGGTGGTGGCATTGACGATCCTTCTGGCCGTCAGCGGCATCGGCTTGGCCGTGCGCCAAGGACAAGCCCTTCGGCAGGCTCGGGTGCAGGGGCTCCGCGACCGGGCGGAGGTGGTCTCCAACCGCCTTCTGGACGATCTACGTGCGCTGACCGGCTCGCGGCTTGGCCGCATCCGCAAGGCGTTCGTCAGCCAGGACGACACCGCGCTCGCCGAGATCGTCGCGCGCGACGCGTGGATCGAGCTCGCCTTCGCCTATGACCGGTGGGCGTTGGTGACCTGGCCGGCCTCGACGGTCTCGCGTCCGGAGCGTTCCAGCGAGGCCTTTGCCCCGCCCGGCTTCGGTCTCGCCGAGCAGCTGGAGTTCGTCGACCGGAACCTGGAGGAGGCCATCGCGCTCTACCGGCGATGTACCAGCGAGGCGACCCCCGTCTACTGGCAGCTCCGCGCGGAGATGGCGATCGCGGGCTGCCGCACGAAGCAGGGCAGGTATGCAGAGGCCATCGAGATCTACGAACGACTCCGGCGTCGCTACGCGATGCTCCTGCGGGGTCTGGACAACCCGTCGCTCTTCTCGGTCGAACTCGCGCTGGTGGACGTGCTGGATGCCTCCGGCCAGCCCGACCAGGCGGCCCGCGCGGTCGAGCGGCTCCTCGAACTGGTGCTCGCCGGACAGGTCCCCCTGCCCGCGCGGGAGTACGCCGAGCTGCTGCTGCACCGGCTGAAGCGATACACAAAGCACTCCCCGGATCAGCTCCGCGAAGTCGAACGGCAACTGGCCGAGATCGCCGACCGCCAACACCAGCTCGCCGGTGCGGCCTCGGTGGTGCGGACGTGGATGGAGCCCAGGCTCCGCCCCTCGGTGAGCACGGAGAATCGAGGTGTCCAGTTCGTGACGGATACGCTCGCGGGGGTTCCCCGCTGCCTGGCGTACGTTCGCTTCGATCGCAACGGCGTCGAGACGCTCGTGGGGCTCTGCATTCGGCTGCCGGCGCTCTTCGAGAGCTTCGTTCAGCCCCGCGTGCGGGCGGACGCCGACGGCGATCTCGTCGTCTTGCCGAAAGGCCGCTCGGACCAGGTCGCCGACGCTCCCTGGACCGAAGCGCTCGATATGCCGCTCCAAGATTGGCAGCTTCAACCCGCCGATGCCTTTCTGGGGCGCGTCGACCGGCAGGTGAGCCGACAAACCTGGACGTACATCAGCCTGACCGTGGTGACGGTCGTGGTCCTCTTCGCCGCGCTGGGGCTGCTCGGGCTCGGCGTGCATCGGGAAATGGCCTTAACCCGGCTCAAGAACGAGTTCGTCGCGAACGTCTCCCACGAGCTGAAGACCCCCTTGGCGTTGATTCGGCTGTTCGGTGAGACGCTGCTTTACGGTCGGGCGGCCGGCGAGGACAAACGCCGGGAGTACTACGCCGTCATCACGCGAGAGAGCGAACGGCTCACCCACCTGATCAACAACATCCTCGACTTCTCCCGTATCGACGCCGGTCACAAGGAGTATGATCGGTCCGCGTGTGACGTGGGCGAGGTGGTCGGCCAGACGCTCGAGTCGTATCGTTTCCAGCTCGACCACCACGAATTCGACTGCCGCGTCGAGATCGACGACGACCTTCCCGTCGTCCGCGCCGACGCCGACGCCATCGAGCAAGCCGTGCTCAACCTGCTCAACAATGCGGTGAAATACTCGCAAGAGGACAAACGCATCGAAGTGTGTGTCCGAAAGGCCCAACGGCGCGAGCGAAACGGCGTTACGATCTGCGTGCGGGACCATGGGGTGGGCATTCCGCGGGAGGAGCGTGACCGGCTTTTCGAGGGCTTCTTCCGCGGCAGCGACGAGACGATTCGCGCCGTGCGAGGCAGCGGCCTGGGGCTGACCCTTGTGCATCACATCGTGACAGGCCACGATGGAGACATCTGGGTCGAGAGCGAGCCGGGCGAGGGAAGCGCCTTCACGATGTTCCTCCCGGCAGCCAACCACACCGCATCAGGGGAGACGTCATGCCACAAGTCTTGATCGTGGAAGACGAGGCCGACATGGCCATGGGACTGACCGACAACCTCCAGTTCGAGGGCTACGACGTGGTGACGGCCGCCGACGGCGCCGAGGCCCTCAAGCAGGTGCGGAAGAATCGGCCCGACCTCATCCTCCTGGACATCATGCT
>CAZKCX010000803.1:0-2791 GCA_964550865.1 uncultured Planctomycetales bacterium | reverse complement strand
ACCCGCGTTACCTCGTCGATCAGCGGGAGAAGGTGGCCCTGGAGGGCAACACCCGCGGACTCACCGGCGAGCAGTACGCCCCGCAATGCATCGCCGACAAGATGCTGGAATTCGTCCGCGAGCACCGCGAGGGGCCGTTCTTCCTCTACTACGCCACGGTGCTACCGCACTTGGCTCTCCAGGCGCCCGAAGAGGAGATCGCCGCCTACCGCGGCAAGTGGCAGGAAGAGCCGTACACCGGCAAGGCCTATCTCCCTCACCCCACGCCGAAGTCGTGCTACGCGGCGATGATCACGTTTCTGGACAAGCAGGTAGGACGCCTCATGGCGCTGCTGAAGGAGCTGGGGCTCGAAGAAAACACGATCGTCTTCTTCACCTCCGACAACGGCACGACACACCTCAAGCAGGTCGACTATGAGTTCTTCGACAGCGTCGGCCCGCTCCGTGGTCTGAAGGGCTCGCTCTACGAAGGGGGCATCCGAATGCCGATGGTCGTCCGCTGGCCGGGTAAGATCGCCGCGGGGACGGTGTCGGACCACCTCGCGGCCCATTACGATGTCCCCGCGACGCTCGCGGACATCGCCGGAACCCAGTTCGTCCCGGAGACCGACGGCATCAGCTTTCTGCCGACCCTCCTCGGACGGGACCAGAAGCCGCACGAGTACCTCTTCTGGGACTTCACCGGATACGGCGGGCAGATCGCGGTACGCATGGATAAATGGAAGGGCATCAAGCGAAACCTCCGCAAGAACCCGGACGCCCCGCTCGAGTTGTACAACCTAAAGAAGGACATCGGCGAGACCACCAACGTCGCGGATGAGTACCCGAAGATCGCCGCGCGCGTGGAGCAGATCATGCGCGAAGCCCGCACGAAACCACGCGTCAAGGCATTTCGCTTCGGGGTGTACGCCGACGACCCGCAACCAGACGAAGCGGATAAGCGCCCTCAACGGGCAACGAGCACCTCCAAGGAGGCACGATGAGACGGCACTACCCAGATCGAAGACGCTTTCTCCGGATCGCTCTCGCGCTCGGCGTGACCGCCGCGATCGCGCACCCGTTGCCGGCCGCGGACGCGTCACGATCCGACCGCCCCAACATCGTATTGATCATGGCCGATGACCTTGGCTACGAGTGCATCGGCGCCAACGGCGGGACCTCCTATCGCACGCCGGTGCTCGATCGCCTCGCCGAGACGGGAGTGCGGTTCCAGCACTGCTACGCCCAGCCGCTCTGCACGCCCTCGCGCGTGCAGATCATGACAGGCATCTACAACGTGCGCAACTACACGAGGTTCGGCCAGCTGGACCGCAAGCAGACGACCTTCGCCCACCTGCTCAAGAAGGCCGGCTACGCCACGTGCGTGGCGGGGAAATGGCAGCTCGGCAAGCAGCCGGATTCTCCGCAGCACTTTGGCTTCGATGAGTCCTGCCTCTGGCAGCACACCCGCGGCAGGACCGACGAGGCCAAGCACGACACGCGCTATCCCAACCCTCGCCTCGAGATCAACGGCAAGCCCGTGAACTACACGAACGGGGAGTTCGGCCCGGACGTCGTCAGCGACTTCATCTGCGCGTTCATCGAACGCCACAAGGATCGGCCCTTCTTCGCTTACTACCCCATGATCCTCACCCACTGCCCATTCGTCCCTACGCCGGACTCGGCCGACTGGAACGCCGACAGCCGAGGCCCCAAGAAGTACAAAGGCAATCCCAAGTACTTCGCCGATATGGTCACGACCATGGACAAGATGGTCGGCAAGATCGTCGCCAAGCTGGACGAGTTGGGACTCCGAAAGAATACCCTGGTGATGTTCACCGGCGACAACGGAACGGACAAGCCGATCGTCTCCGTCATGGACGGCCGGAAGGTGGCCGGCGGCAAGCGATCCATGACCGACGCGGGGACCCGCGTGCCCTTCATCGCGAACTGGCCGGGCGTCATCCCGGCCGGTCAGGTCCGCAAAGACCTCGTGGACTTCAGCGACTTCCTGCCGACCATTTGCGAGGCTACCGGCGTCCGCGTCCCGCCGGCGCTCAGCATTGACGGCAGGAGCTTCCTGCCCCAGCTCAGGGGCAAGAAGGGCGATCCCCGCGAATGGATCTACTGCTGGTTCTCGCGGAGCGGCAAGGAGAGCGAGGCCAGGGAGTTCGCCCGAACCCAGCGCTACAAGCTCTACCGCACGGGTGAGTTCTACGACATCCAAAACGATGTGCTGGAGAAGTCGCCCCTTCGCCCAGACGATCTCGACGCGAAGACGAGGACGGTTCGGGCGATGCTGCAGAAGGCGCTCGACCGATACAAGGACGCCCGCGGCCCCGATAAGACCGGTGGTTGACGTCAACAGCGAAGCGGACGTTCGTGCGCATTGCATCCATGGGTTCGCGAGATTGCAGGCTCGCGCCGAAGACGTGTGCCACTGCTCTGTGAGCAGTGCAAATGTGAACGTCCAGCGTCATGCATAAGGCGGACATCCGATGCGCCACTGCTCACGAAGCAGCAGCACGTATCTGAAGTAGCCGCGAGAGGGCGCTAGTGTCCTCTCGCGCGTCAGCTGATGGGTGGGTGGCCCATGGCTTTAGCCGTGGGAGACGCGAATTGGCTGCTAATTCGTGCTCCCCAGCTCTCCCTCGACAATGCTCCCTTGGCGTCTGAGCCTCAGGGTCGAAGACGGGACAAGTGAAGAGGTGGGGCACCCAGCGGCTGGACGCCCATCAAATGAGTTGCGACACAAGACTAGTACCGCGTTTCACAAGTCGTGCGACTATGGACAGGACCGCACCTGCCACTA
>CAZKCX010000802.1:0-2803 GCA_964550865.1 uncultured Planctomycetales bacterium | reverse complement strand
GGAGCGATCCGAGCCTGCGTGGGCTGTTGGAGGGGATTGACGCGAGCAACCTTACGCCGGGCAATCTGACCCGCGCGGTGCTGGCGGGTCTGGTGGACGAGCTATACGGCTTCTACGAGACGTGCGATGTGCGGACTCGCGCGAAACACCGCGTGATCGTCGGCTCGGGCAACGCGCTGCGTCGCAATCCCGTGTTGGCGGAGATCCTCGCGGCCCGGTTCGGTCTGCCGGTGCAGACGCCTGCGCATCGCGAGGAGGCCGCCTGGGGCGCTGCGCTGCTCGCGGCGAGTTCCATCGGCGCGATCGAAGGGCTCGACGCCGCGGGGCGGCTGATTTGCTACGAGCCGCTCACGTAGCGTGCAAAAAGGGGGACAGGCTACTTTTCTTTCGGCATCATCTTGCGCGGTTCGATTGGTGCCGGCTGCTTGTATTCCTCCAGCATCAAAGAACAGGCGCAACAGAAAAGTAGCCTGTCCCCCTTTTTCCCCGTTCCAGTCTTCTGCCGTTCTGAGCGCCAAGCCCTGAACACCGAACCCCGAACCCTGCCGCTCACTCCGACGGGAGCTTCGGACGGAGGCCGTCGCGCTGGAGGCCGATCTTGTCGAAGGGGATCGGCTTGAAGCCGGGCACCTCGCGGAAGACTCTGGAGTCGGGCTTGAGGGCGAAGTTCCTCGCTTCGGTGTCGACGAAGTCGGGATTGCTTCGATAGACCTTGTTGTCGAGGAGTGCCCAGTTTCCGCTGACCAGTGCGGTGCATCGGACCATGACGTTTCGGTAGGCGCGGTTTAGTCGCGGCTCGTCGGAGGGCTTCATGAAGCCCTTGAGCTCCGGATAGCGCTCGGAGTATGGCGGCTTGGTGATGTCGACGTCCTGGAGCAGCCGCTTCTTCCACAGGTCGCCCTGCAACCACTCGCGCCATCGCTTGTTGTTCCACGGGGCGTGGCCGAGTGCGAGCCGGCACTCGATAAAGATGTTGTTCTCGACGTGGTTGTCGTGCCCGCCGTGGACGAAGACGGCCCCGAAGTTGCCGCCCGCCGCGCGGTAGAAGACGTTGCCGTAGACCGTCTGGCCGCCGGTTCCGTCGTCGAAGTAGACCGCGCAGCTCCCGTGCGTGAACGAGCTACCGATGTCGTGCCAGTAGTTGTGCCGGAGGACGGTGCCGCGCTCGGACGGGTTTCGGCCCATGTAGAACGCCCCGCAGTCGTCGCTCGCCATACCGACATGGTGGATTTCGTTGAGCTCAATGACGTGGTCGTTGCCGGTGAGACCGATCGACTGGTGCGGGGCGTGGTGCAGCCGATTGTGGGCGAGACGTATCCCGACGCCGCGGAGGTGCACGTGGTAGGCGTGCGTCCGCTGCCTCCGCGAGACCCGCCAGATGTGGTTGTTGATCGCCTGGTGGCCGCAGGGCGTGAGCGTCTTGCGGTCGCCGCCGCTGAGGCGAAGACCGGCCGTCCCCGTGTCGTGGATGTCGCATGCGACGACGACGTGCTTTTCGCCGCCCTCGACGACGATGGCGTCTCGGCCGGTGTTGCGGACGCAGCATGCCGCGATCCGGTTCTCGCGTCCGCCCTTGATGCGGATGCCCGTGCCCACGGTCGTCTCGATCGTCAGGCCTCGCAGGATGACGTGCGAGGCGCCGTCGAGCGAGATCACCGGTTCGGCGAGCGTCGAGAGGACGATGCGGGACTCGGCGAGCGGTTTGGGCGGCCAGAAGTACAACAGGCCGGTGGTCCGATCGATGTAGTACTCGCCGGGTGCGTCGAGTTCCTCGAGCAGGTTCACGGCATAGTAGCGTCGGGGAGCAGGGTTGCCTCCGCCGACGCCGTAGCAGTGCGTCTTGCCCAGGGTGATGCGGCGCTTGTCCGTGTCGAGCTTGCCGATCTTGATCGTCTCGCTCTTCCAGTCGAAGCACCAGTAGCCGTGGAGCCAGACGTCCGGGGCGCTTGCCCACCGCTTGGGGCGGTCGCCCTTGTAGACGAACGTGCCCGGTCGAACGGCGCTGTACCTCTTTCCCTTGGGGACACCGCCGTCGACGACGCTCTCGATGGTCGTCCAGTCGTCGTTCGGCCAGCGAGCGAGCGTCATGCGCTCGTCGTCCAGGAACAGTTCTGAGACGAGGGGCGGCTGCGTGAAGGCGTCGGGGACCTTGCCGAGCTTGTCGATGCCGAGCGCCTTGAGATCAGAAACACGCACGCCGCCTCGAGCTGCCTCGGGGATACGGTTTCGCGCGGCGTTGTCGGTGCTGAGGCCGAACTGATCGGCCGGCAGCGTCCGGCCGCCGAGGAGCCGGACCTCCGCGCCCTCGGCCGCGCGGTAGATGACGGGCTTGCCGGCGGCGCCGCTGTCTTGCTCGCCCAGCGCGAACGTCTCGGCCATTTCGTATCGGCCGCCGCGGACCCAGATCGTTACGCCCCCGTCGGGCAGGCCGGTGTTCTGCTTGAGTTCGCGAATCGCGTCACGTGCGCGGGCGAGCGTGGCGAATGGGGCGTCGGCCTTTCCGCTGTGGGTGTCTTTGCCGGTCGGCGCGACGTGAAGCTCGACGCCGCCGAGCGCGGCGGAGGTGGTCATGAGCGTGATCGCGAGCAGGGTCTTGTGCATGGGTTATCCCCTTGGGTGATTGGCGTCTGGGGGGAGGATACAGGAGAGAGGAGGCAGAAGACAGGAGAACAGCAGGAATCAGGGCAAAAGCAACAGCAGGGTCCAGGGTTTAGGGTGTAGGGTCTCTAAGCCACCTGCAAGAATGCTTGGACAGTCAGGGAAGCTTGGGTGGCCCACCTCTTCAGAGGTGGGGGACACGAAT
>CAZKCX010000801.1:0-2810 GCA_964550865.1 uncultured Planctomycetales bacterium | reverse complement strand
GTACAGCCCGTAGGTGTCCTTCCCGGCCGCCTCGGCCTCGCGTCGGAAGCACGTGCTCAGCGCCGTGTACCTCTTCGGCAGCTCGCCCCCCTCGAGGATCTCGTCGCAGTGGATGGCCGTCAGGGGCACCTCGCTCGTGCCCACGAGACTCTTCTCGTCGCGCTCGCAGCGGTAGGCCTGCTCCTCGCCGCCCGGGTAGTAGCCCGTGCCGTACATCATCGCGTCGCGCACAAGCACGGGAACGGTCACCAGCCCGAAGCCGCGCTCGACCATCTTGTCGATCGCGAGCCGCAGCACCGCCTGATGCAGCAGCGCGCCGGCGCCCTTCAGCAAGTAGTTCCGCGTGCCGGCCAGCTTCACGCCTCGCTCGATGTCGATGATATCGAGGGCCTCGCCGAGCTGGACGTGGTCCTTCGGCTCGAAGTCGAACTCCCGCGGCTGCCCCTCGCGCCGGATCTCGACGTTCTCCGTATCGTCCGCGCCGTCGGGGACGTCCGGCGCCGGCGGCTGCGGGACCGTGAGCATGAGCTCCTCGAACTCGGCCTGGACGGTCTTCTGCTCCTCCTCGAGCGGCTTGATCGAGGCCTTGATCTCGTTGAGCTTGTCCTGGATCTCCTTCGCCTCGGCCGCCAGCTCGTCGGACGTCTTGCCGGAATCGATCGCCTGCTTATAGAAGGGGCTCTTGTGGTTACGATAGACGGCGATCTGCCCGCCCAGCTCCTTCTGCTCTTGTCGGAGGCGGTCGAACTGCTGTTGGATCTCGCGCCGGCGGGCGTCGACCGCCAACAACCGATCGACGTCGCAGGGGCAGTTCTTGCGTCTCGCGGTCTCGCGGATGCGGTCCGGGTCCTCGCGGATTACGCGGATGTCGAGCATGAATCGAATCTCCCTCGTTGCCGTGGTCCAAGCCGTCCAGCCAAAAAGAAAACCGCCTCAGGGCTCGTGCTTCGGCATCCTGAGGCGGTTGATCGTACGGCTGGATTCTAGCTTAGAGGGGCCTCAAGACGCGCGAAGCGCATACCAATACCAGCCGCTAAAGTAATACGAGCTGGCAAGGCTTGCACTGAGCATCACGTTTGAGTCCCCGCAACGGCACGACGATACCGCATCGTCATTTTTCAATCTATCGGCCGGGACGAGGCGTGTCAACGAACAAAATCCGGCGAGGACTGCCCTTGGATCTCAGGCCTCGGGTCTCGGGGTCCCGGATGCGGCCCTGTCGGCGCGTGCTGCATGACTGCTCTCGCTGGTGCCCGGGCGTTGGGCCCTCACCCCTTGCCCCTGCTGCTTGCCCCGCCGCTCTTCGTCCAGAAGCATGCCCAGCAAGCGAACGCGACCTGCATCGTCCAGCCGGCCGAAGAGCCGACCGGCAACGCCCGTCGGCCGACCGAGAACCGCGAGTACGAGATCATGCAAGATCAGCGCCTGACGCTCGACCACGAGCCGACCCAGGCGCCGGCCGAAATCGCTGCCGGCCGCCTCTCGACACTTCCGCTTCGTCGACGGGTCGAGCGGCGCTTCGATGCCCGTATCTTCCGTCCGCGCGACGCGCAGCAGGACGCTGAACTCGGCGTCGGCCTCCAAGAGGGACCGGATCTCGGTCTTGAGCGACTCCTCGCAGCTCTGCACGCGACCGATCGAGCATCCGAAGTCGCGGGCGAGCTGTCGCTTGGCCGTTTGCGATTCCGGATCGGGGATCAGCAGGCGCTCCTCGACGAACCGCGCGACAAGGTCCTTACGGTCCTTCCGCCCCCGCCCCCCGCGGACGATCCGTCGCGCGGCCTCGCGAACGGCCGCCTCATACTTGGCGCGCAGCCGCATGCCGAGACTCATACCCTCGCCCACGCCTGCCGTCCGGCGGGCCACCACCGCGGAAGCGGGCCGATGCCGGTCGGTCGGACGTCTGTCTCGGATCTGCCCATCGTGACTGAAGTTGTGCGTATCGGCCAATGCCGGCTCCGGTCGGTGGCGTTCGGGGTCTTCGCGGAGGCGCTGCTTGGCCCGCTTGACCGACTTGGCCGGCACGCGAACCGTGGCAAACCGCTCGTACAAGGCGATGCTCACCGCGTGGTGGATTCTGGGGAGCGCGTACGCGGCGAAGGGGCCGTGCCGACCGGCGTCGTAGCTCTTGGCCGACTCCATCAGCGCAAGGCACCCTTCCTGAAACAGGTCGTCGTACTCCCGCTGACGCGTTGGAGTCCTGGGCACGCCCACGAAGCGCTTGATGTGCACGTTCACGAGCCCCATGTTGTTCTCGACCAATTCTCGCTCTTGTTCGTTGAGCTTCATGCGGATGACCCTCCGTCGGGGACAGGACGGCGGACCGAGGCGAGCGCGCGGATGCCCAACACCGTCCCGGCCGGCCGTAGCCTGGCCCGCCCGATCGCCGGTCCGTCCATCAGACCTCTGGGTTGTGTTTGGAATCCGAACGGGAGGTCGCATGCGGCATGACACCACGGACGTACCGCACGGCAGGGATGCCGCGACGAGATCCGCATGCATGGCGAAGTGGAACCGAGCCCCTATACCGCCACGCGGTCCTCGTGCGTCTCACTCGAATAGGACCAATGGGCACGTCCCCCCGGACGGAAAGGAATGCGGCGACGCGCGAAAGAACAGCGACCCCGCCGACCCACGGACCTTGCGGCCGTAGCAGCGCTCCCGCACGGTCCGCGTGACACGCGCGGGACGCCCACAGCGACCTCCCAATGTCGCGGGATGTCGTCGCGCGGCCTGAGCAGCATGCCCCAAGCCACGCCGGCCGATCGCTCGACATCCGCAAAATGGGCGTGACCCCTCGGGTCGGATCG
>CAZKCX010000800.1:0-2813 GCA_964550865.1 uncultured Planctomycetales bacterium | reverse complement strand
AGCCCGGAGCTTGGCTCGTCGTGGCATCGGCTGCGATCCTTCGACGCGGTCGGGCTGATCATGTCGGCCATCGGCGGCATCCTCCTGTTGGTGGCGCTGCTCACGGCACTGGCGACGGCCATCGACGTGCCGTGGATCATCCAGGCCGGACTGCCTGATCCGAGCCTCGCGCAACACCTGGCCAAGGAGTTCGACTATGCCCGCTGGCCTTCCCTCGCCCGGAAGGTGCTGAACGGTGTGGCGCTGACCACGGGCGTCCTCGGCACCGGGTGCTTCATGATCGCGCGGCGTCGGGACGGGGTGGTACACTTCGTGCGGGCGGTCTTCGGCTGCGTGGGCATGTTCATCGCACTGCATCCGACGTTGAGCGAGGCGCTGTCCGCGGTTCGGTGGGACCGCGTGGCCGTCGTCATCAACGCCGACAAGGTCGCCATGGGCATCGAGATGCTGCTCGACGGAACCGACGTCGGTCTGGCGGGTGCGGCCGGGGCGATCTTCGTAATCTCGCTCGTCACACTGGCGTGGCCGGCGCCGAGGCAACCGATCGACGCGGCGCGCGAACCGGAAAGCTAGGCACCAAGGGCTGAATGCTCCGTGTGGAGAAGTGGATTCCCGGGTGGCCCACCTCTTCAGAGGTGGGGAACGTGAATTGCAGGTCGTCGATTCGTGACCCCATCGCGCGAACGATGGCCCCCCACCGCTAAAGCGATGGGGCACCCCAAAAGGGTCGGTGTCGGACACGAGCGGGAAGGCTAATCGGCAAGGAGCCGGGCGATGGTCGCTGTGGGTTGGCTCGAAATTGCGATTGCGATTGCGGTGGCGATGATCCTGCTTGGTCTACTGAGCCGCCGCACGGGAGTCAGGCACGTCTTCGCGATCGCCGTCGTTGTGATCGTCGCAGTGGGCATCGGCTTACTTACGGTTCGCTTCGTGACCTCGCGATCCCCGCGCTACGTCGAACCGGTGAGCTACGCGCGGGTGGCGGTCGTGGAAGACTCATCGCTTTGGGCGGAGAAGGCGAGCGACGTGCTGCGACCGGGATTGTATCCCTCAGCACAACAAGCGGCCGCGGAGGCCGCGATGGATGTCCTCACGCGACTGTTGATGATACAGGACGCCTCGGTGGAGCCACCCCTGACGGCTCGCGTTGAGGGGGACGTACCGTCGGAGGTCCTGATCGCGGTCGTGGACCGCATCCAGCGAGCCAAACCCCAATGGAACGTGTCCGTCACGGAATCGAGCGGCTTTCGGCCCGGAGAGCGCGCTGTGCTCCTGAACGTCGAGATCGCCAAGACGTATTCCGAGGAAACGCTCGCCGACGGGATCCGCCCGACCGAAAACTCCGGGGAGGTTCGCGTTTCCGGTCTGTTCGGGCCGGAACCCAAGAGCCTCGCATCCCGTGCCAGGTTCATCGGGAAGTCATGGGTGCACGATCTCGCGTCCTTCACCAGCACGTATCCCGACCGATCTTGGTTGGTGAGCTGTTCGCCTCGTCCGTGCAAGAATCAAGCCGAGGCGGAACAGGCAGCGGTGGAACAAGCGGCCCAGGAGTTGCTTCCGAGGATCGAACGGCGCCTGAGTGGTCCGGAACGCACGTCCCTGTCGACGTCGAACGGCGCGTGGACAGGAGCCAAGCCCACGCGCGACCGTGAGCTCGAGCTCCTTGAGGTCGAGCTGCAACGGGGCGCCTACATCGTCGACCGTTTCGTGCAGAGCTTCGATAGGCCGTACGGCAAGCTCTGGCACGCGAAGCTGCTCATCGACTCATCGGACCACAACCTCACTCGGCTCGCACAAGCCATCACCAACGAACGAAGAATGACCCATCGCTCGTGGAAGACGCAGATGCTCTCGATCGGGGCGGTATTCGCCATCGTCATCGCGATCTACCTCTTTCTCAATGCGGCCACAAAGGGCTATTATGCATGGTCGTTGCGGGGGCTTGCGTTGGTCGCCGTTGCGGGCGCAACCTTGGTGCTGCTGACGCCGGCATGACGGTCCGGCAGAGCGCCTCGCCGCGGCCCGCGACCGATCTTCGCAACGGGCGACCGCAGAAGGAATGTGAAACGGGCCTGGGCTGTTCGGCGGAATCCGTGGTCAGTTGGCGATGCTGGGTGGCCCACCTCTTCAGAGGTGGGGGACACGAATTCGATCGAAGATTCGCGTCCCATCGCGTGAGCGATGGACCCCCACGGCTAAAGCCATGGGCCACCCATACAGAGACTCCTTCTTTCGCACGGCTCGACCTTTCATCAAAACAGCTTGGAGGAGTCGCGTTCGGGCACCATGAGCGATCTCAGCGAGGCAGACCGGTTCTTGCTCGACAAGATCCGGGCCGGGGACGCGGACGGATGGCAGCAGCTCATCGACCGCTACCAGGGCCGGCTCGTCGCCTTCGCGCGCCACAAGCTTCGCCAATCCGCCGACGCCGAGGACGTCGTCCAAGAGACGCTGATGGGTTTCCTCAAGGGCCTGGCCGACTACCGCGAGCAGGCCAGCATCGAGACCTACCTCTTCACCATCCTCCGGCGCAGGATCATCAACTGGACGCGGAGCAAGAAGTCCACGCTCTGCCTGCTGCAAGACGTCTACGGCGGCGCGGGGGATTCCTCCGCGACGGACACCGGGGGCGTCCCAGGGCATCTGGCCGCCGACGACCCGACGGCGAGTTGGTACGCCCGACGCGACGAGGCCCAAGACATCCAGCGGCGGGCGCTGATCGGCGCGCTCCGCGAGCTGATCGGCCGGTTCAAGGACGCCGAGAACTTCCGCGACCTCAAGGTCATCGAGCTGCTGTTCTACTGCCAGATCCG
>CAZKCX010000799.1:0-2824 GCA_964550865.1 uncultured Planctomycetales bacterium | reverse complement strand
TTCGACAGCTTCTGCCCGCAGGGCTACCTGTTGGCGTCAAAGCAGCGGCTGTACGTCCCCTGCGGCGGCGGGCCGCCGGCGGTGTTTTCGCGAAAGGACGGGCGCTATCGCTACTCCCTGGACAGCTCCGGCGGGGCGTTCGCGGTCCTCACGGACGAGTCGGTGCTCACCGGTCCGGGCAAGACGGGCACCGTGGAG
The DNA here is from genome assembly GCA_964550865.1 of uncultured Planctomycetales bacterium. Lineage (GTDB taxonomy): Bacteria > Planctomycetota > Phycisphaerae > UBA1845 > JAFGLZ01 > JAFGLZ01. Next base: position 2,626 of record CAZKCX010000799.1, on the reverse strand, counting down.
GCCTACGGCAGCGGGCAACGCGATCAGCTCGCAAGCTTCGCGGGGAATACGATCGTGGCGACGCCGCGGATGTCGTACCTGCATACCGACACGGAGCTGAGCGCGCTGGATCGCAAACGGTACCTCGATCTGTGCGACGAGAAGAAACGACTCGCACGGCGTATGGACGTCCTGAAGAAGCGGTTGGAGAAGAAGGATCGTAGCATCGACTACGACCCGCCCAACGTGTTCCGGATCGGAGCGTATCGCGACAACGACGAGAACTTCGTCTATGACGGCGCGATCGCCGAGGTCCGCGTGTGGAACGTCGCACGGACCGCCGCCGACATCCAGGCCACCAGGGACCGAACGCTCGAGGGCAAGCCGAAGGGCCTCGTCGGCTATTGGCCCTGCGTTGAGGGTAGCGGCGAGGAGCTCGCCGATCGGGCGGGCAAGAGCACGGGACGAATCCGCGAGGGCGTCGAGTGGATCAAGACGACCGGAGCCGCCCCCGGTCCGCCGGGCGAGCATGCCCTTGTCTTCCCCGGCGACAACGGCGTGCAGGCGTCGGTCGACGCGGGCCAGGACGCGAGCCTCCGCATGCGCGAGCAGGTGACGGTCGAGGCCTGGATCCGCCCGGAGGCTCGCGAGAAGTGGTCGGGTATCGCCGGCAACATCTGGGACAGCGGCTCGACCGAGGCCGGCTATGGCCTGACGCTCGACGACGGAACGGGCGTGTGGTTCGGTCTCAAGGTCACGCCGGAGTCGATGCTCTACCTGAGCAGCGGGGCGGATACCATTCAGCTCGATCGGTGGCACCATGTGGCCGGAACGTTCGACGGCTACACGATGAAGGTCTACGTCGACGGTGAGCTGAAGGCGAGCAAGGAGATCTTCTCGAAGGAGAGCGGATCGACCGAACAGGTGGCCGGGCAGATCCGTGCGCTCCAGGCGAAGGTCGCCGAGGTGGACAAGGCGTTGCCGCAATGCATCGCATGGAAGCGGTCGTGCAAGTACCCGTACTCGCTAATCCTGGCGGGCGATGTGCTGTACGCCGGGGGAACGGGTGCGGTCGCGGCCTTCAACGCGAAGGACGGAAAGTCGCTTTGGACGAACGACGTGAAGGGTCGGGCCCTCGATCTGGCCGTCGCCGACGGGCGGCTGCTCGTCAGCACGGACGAGGGCGTGATCCACTGCTTCGTGGGGAAGGACCGGCGCTAAGCAGTCTGTGGAGTGAAGCGGCGTCTCGACGCCGCTTTGGCTCGGACCGGAATCGGACTTGGCCGCCGCACGAGAATTCGCGCCCCCATCGCTGAAGCGATGGGCCACCCGGTGTAGTGGTAAGCCAACCGGTAACCAGAGAATCGAACTTCCCGGCGATTCGACAAGCGATTGCCGTACGATACCGGAGACGGAATCCGATGCATCACACCTATGCGAACATACTGGGGATCCTCGCCGCGGGGGTCAGTCTGCTCGCGCACGGCGCGAGCGTGTGCGGGCAAGAGCCGGGGTTGATTGGCCACTGGATCTTCGACCCTGAGCACGCCAAGGCGCAGACCGTCAAGGCCGTCCACGGGGGACGGGACGTTACGATTGACGGGCCGGCGCGCTTTCGCACGAGTCACGCGGTCCGTCCGCTCCTGCTCGACGGCGAGATGAAGAAGGTCACGTTGGCCTATGACGCCGGGGCGATGCCGAAGAGGGCGATCACGGTGACGGCCTGGCTGTGCGTCGAGAAGACCGTCGAGTGGATGAACCTCTTCGGCGCCGAGGCGGGCGGCAAAGGGTGGCAGCTCGGGTGCCGGCAATCGAGCTTCAGCTTCGGCGTCTCGGGCAAGGGGGCGAAAGGCTTCACGCACCTGCGCGACCGCGAGAGCCTCGAATGGGGGCGATGGCACCACGTCGCCGGCACGTATGACGGCAAGGCGATCAAGGTCTTCGTCGACGGGCGCTGCGTCAACACCTCCGATGCCCAGAAGGGACCCTTGGAGGTCCCCGACAAGGCGACGTGGTCGATCGGCACGTTCGGCACGTACGCCCCGCGGATGTGGCTCCACGAGCTCCGCCTCTACGATCGCGCCCTGGGGGAGGCGGAGATCGCGGCCAGGCACGAGACCAAGCGGAAGGTGTTCGGCGAGCCGCTGATCCCCAAGGTCGGGCCGATCCTCCGGCAGCTCGATCGCCACACGGTCCGCATTAGATGGCAGACGGACGAAGCGATGCCGTCGGTGCTGCTCTACGGGACGCAGCAGCCCGTGACGCGTCGCGCGGTTGACACGAAGCCGAGGACCGAGCACGCGGTCACGATCTCCGACATCCGGCCGCAGCGGATGTATTACTACCGGATCGCGTCCGCCCAGGACGACAAGGCGCAGACCACGCGTCAATACGAGTTCGACTCGACGTTCGACTACGCGCCGCCCCAGGTGTCGTTCGATCGTTGCCCGTGGCCGAAGGACGAAATGACGGACGTCTATGCCGCAGCGGCGGAACGTATCCTCGAGCAATCGGACGTCCGCAAGGGCTGGTGCATCGACCTCGGCTGCGGCGAGGGTCGGCTCGCATGGGAGATCGCGCGCCAGAGCGAATTGAAGATCCTGGCGATCGACGACGATCCGCAGCGCGTTCGGGCGACGCGCCAGGC
>CAZKCX010000798.1:0-2824 GCA_964550865.1 uncultured Planctomycetales bacterium | reverse complement strand
TGCGCGGTGGCTGTGCGCGCGAGATGAACCTCGCGGCTCGGACAAGCAGGACAGAGCGCCCACGCCGGCGGGTGGAATGCGCACGTTCCTCGTGGGCGGTGAACATCGCAGATTCACCCAGGGCGACGGACGGCGCTGTCCCAGGGAGGCCGCCATCGTAGCACGGGCGTCTCGCCCGTGAGTTCCTTCACCACGCTGGGGGGTCCATGGCTTCAGCCGTGGGAAACACGAATCTCCCTGATCGTCCCCGCAGCACGGGCCTGCGGGTCGCGGCATAGCCCAGCGAAGACGGATCGCCCGTCAACCCACTGCCCCGGTGGGGCGGGGGGAAGATCCGACCCGCCGCCCTCGCCCGACGGGTCGAGGGCCAAACAGCTGGATCATTGGGCTTGTATGACCTCGGCCGCGTGAGGATGCGTACTCCTCTTGAGAGGTGGGCCACCCACTCTTCGAACACCCCGGCGAGCACCTCAGGCGCCTTTACGGCGGAGACCATTCTGATAGCGTATCGGGCATGGGGCGATACGGGGGCCTCGAGAGGCTCGAACGGGAGGACTCGGCGTGCACACGACTCGGCGTAAGATGCTCAGGGCAAGCGCGGGCGCCATCGGTGCGGCGATCCTGGGGGATGAGGCCGGCGCAGGCGAGTCAGGTCCTCCAATGGGAGACCGGCCGATGCGATGCCTGGATTACGGACGGTCCTTCATCTGCAACCCCTCGCCCGCGAACTCGGTCCGCTTCTGGGTGGAGAGTCGGACGACCATCGTCGACCAGAAGACCGGTCGGGCGACGGTCTACTATCAGTGCGGCTCGTGCAAGAGCGAGAACACGTTCGCGCCGAAGGATCTCTTCCAACAGGACAACTACGACTTCCTGCCGATCCTCGGTGGAGGCTATTGGCTTATCTTTCGGCGCAAGGCATGGCTGAACGAGAACTATCGAAGCGTCGTCGAGGCGGAGAAGGTCTGGGGCAAGCCGATCCTGAAGCTGCGCGAAGCTCGGGAAGTCGTCGAGTTGACTACGTGGGAGCAAGTTCGCGACGCGACCGCGGCGGCGGTTCCCATCGTCACGCAGACGGAGCTCGCTGGCGCGGAGACCGGATTGCGGGCGGTCATCGAGTGCCCGACCAAGACGATGAACGTCAGCCTGAACAAGAAGATGTACCAGGTCGACACCGGGCCGATCGCGTATCCGGACCTCTCGAAGCGGTTCGATCCACAGATCGAGTGCCTGAGCCTGGCCTTCCTCGCCTTCAATGCCCCGGACTTCGCCGATTTCGTCGTCGAGCAGCCGACGTCGGCAAGCAGGGATGGAAAGGCCCCGTGCCAGGTGTACCACTATGCCAGGCCGTTTAGCACGAAGGCCAGAAACCGCTTGTTCGCGCTGGGAAGGCCGTAAGCTTGCCGCGGCGAAGCCTTGCGAAGCCGAGGACGGCCATCCAACATCCCACGGCCGAGGGCGGCCGTGCCACATTCTCACAACTGAGGCCGGCAAGTTGCCCCAGCCGCCAGCGGTAAGCTACGTCGAGCCCGCCGGATCCATCCAACGCGACCGCGCGGCATGTATGCCGCGGCTCGAGCAGCAACGGCGACGTACGTCGGCACTGTCCATCGTCGCACCACAGGTGAAACACGGGACTAGCTCCGCGAACGGCGTCTCAGCAACGCAACGAGACCGAAAGCGGCGAACGCGGCGGACCCGGGCTCGGGAACGAGGATGCTGCCGGACGATAGGTCGCTCGGGTCTTGACTCGTCAGCGAACTCCACATGCCAATGCCCGTGCTCCCGAATGCGGCAGGGGAGGCTCCGCGGACATGGGCGTAGTCTTGGAGCACGAATTCCCAACTCTCCCCCGGCTCGAGGATGCCGTCGGCCGTCATGCTCTCGTTCACAAGAGGCGTGTTCACGCCGACGGCATCGATCCGAAACGCCTCGCGCGCGTCGGACATACTGGGGTTTCCGATCCACCCGTCGTAGTTACTGATCGACGTTACCGGCGCCGTCGGCGTCCCGTCCGCCACGTAATACAGGTCGGCCAGCGCGCGATCCGTCATGTTCGTCATGCGGACCTGGACGCAGCCATTGCCCTCGTAGTCGGCCGGGCACGGGATGTGCCCTCCCCACGCGACCTCTTCCGACGTGACCCACTCGTCGTCCGGAAAGGCCGGCTTATTGCCCAACTCGTCGACCCAACCGTCGAGCGACAGCGCGTCCTGTGGGCCGTCTACACTGTAGACCTCCACGGGCATCGCCCAGGCTATCCCTGCCATTCCCACCACGAAGACCATTGCCAAACCAACACGAACTGCCATCGTTTCACCTCCTACCGATCACTGTGTAGAACATCTGTCTCTCGCGAGATGCCACCGAGAAGCACGCAGCCCAACACCGCGGACATCGTTAGTGCCCTTCCTTGGCAAGACTGTCTACCGCCTGCGCCTTCGCATGAGCGCCAACCCGCCCAACGAAAGCAGCGCCAGCGACGCGGGCTCAGGGACGTAGGTCAAGCTCCCCAGGCCTCCATCAGCTCGTCCTTCCCACTGGGGCGCTGAACTCGAAATGAATTCATTCGAGAGCGTGAAGGACCGGGCGAAAGACGGAAACGAAGAGAGTTCAAGAGTGTGAAACCCAAATCCCATGAAGCCGGGGCTTCCGCTATCCTGGTCCAGATCCAGGACCACCTCACCGACTAGCTGTTCAGAGTCATCAAAGGCCCGGAGCGTGTAGCGAACAACAGTCTGAAAGCCATTCTTGAGCTCAACCGAAATCGTAACACTTCACCCGTTTGCAGTGGGTCCCGGCATGGCGGGTAGTGTGCCGGTGG
>CAZKCX010000797.1:0-2830 GCA_964550865.1 uncultured Planctomycetales bacterium | reverse complement strand
GTTGGGCCTCCCCGCCGGAGATGGTCGGCGCCGCCTGACCGAGCTGGACGTACTCGAGTCCGACGTCGGACAGCGTCTGGAGCATCCGGCGGACCTTGGGTACGGCCTCGAAGTGCTGGAGCGCCCGACTCACCCGCATCTGGAGCACGTCGGCGATCGACTTATCCCGATAGCGAACCCCCAGCGTCTCGGTGTTGTAGCGCTTGCCGCCGCACTCCTCGCACGTGATCCACACGTCGGGCAGGAAGTGCATCTCGATGCAGACCTGCCCCATCCCCTCGCACGCCTCACACCGTCCGCCGCGCCGGTTGAAGCTGAATCGGTCCGGGCCGTAGCCTCGCACGCGGGCGTCGGGAAGCTTGGAGTACAACTCGCGGATCAGGTCGAATACGCCGGTGTAGGTGGCCGGGTTGCTGGAGGGTGAGTTTCCGATCGGCTGCTGGTCCACGTTGATGACCTTGTCGACCAGCTCGATGCCTCGAAGGGATTCGTGCGCGCCCGGCACGAGACGTGCTCGATGAAGCCGATGCGCCAGCGCCGGATAGAGGATCTCCGTCACCAGCGAGCTCTTGCCCGAACCGGAGACCCCCGTGACCACGATGAAGCGGCCGAGCGGGAAGTCGACGTCGACGTTCTTGAGGTTGTGATGCCGCGCCCCGACGATCGTGAGACGCCGGTCCTGTGCCTCTTGGGTTGCGAGTTCCGCGCGCTCCGCGTCGCTGCGTTGATCGTCGTCCGGCTCGCCGGGTTCGGACCGCGTCGGTCGCAACCGAACCGGCCTGCGGTTCGTCGGGATGGCGATGGCCTCTTTGGCCGCCAGGTACTTCCCCGTGAGCGACGCACGCTTGCGTCGGAGCGCCTTCGGCGTGGACGACGCCACGATCCGTCCGCCGTCCACGCCCGCGCCCGGTCCGAAGTCCAGGACGCGGTCGGCGTTGTCGATGACCTGGCGATCGTGCTCCACGAGCAATAGCGTATTGCCCAGATCCCGCAGCTTGTTCAGGGCACCGATCAGCCGGGCGTTGTCCCGCGGGTGCAGGCCGATCGTCGGCTCGTCCAAGACATACAGAACCCCCGTCAGCCCGCTGCCGATCTGGCTGGCCAGCCGGATGCGCTGCGACTCCCCGCCGGACAGCGTCGGCGCGGGCCGATGCAACGTGAGGTACTCCAGCCCGACATCCACCAGGAACCGTAGCCGTGCGATGATCTCGTCGAGCAGCTCGCCGGCGATGCGTCGTCTTCGCTCATCGAGCGGTAGGCGCTTGAACCATCGCAGGCAGGCATCGAGCGGCAGAGAGCAGACGTCGACGATGGTCTTGTTTTCGAGACGGACCGCGGCCGCTTCGGGGCGAAGTCGGCTGCCTCGACATCGGGAGCAGGGCACGTCCGTCGCCAGGTGCTCGAGGCGCTTGCGGTAGAGCCAACTCGCGCGGGTGGCCTCGTCGATCGCGGGGAAGAACCCCTTCCACTGGAACCGCACGCCGGGCAGTTGCTCGCCCGCGTCGATCCAATCGTCGCCCGTTCCGTAGAGGACGGCCTGTTGCTGCTCCGTCGTCAGGTCCTGCCACGGGCGATGGATGTCCAGGCCGATGTGGTCGGCCAGGCGGCTGAGCATTTCCAGCAGAACGGGATTGCGCGCCAGCGATTCCGTCCCGGCCAGCGCACCGTCGGCGATCGACTTCGCCGGCTGCACGACCACCGCCGACCGGTTCGCGCCGCGCTGCACCCCGAGGCCTTCGCACGTCTCACACCACCCAAGGCGGCTGTTGAACGAGAAGTGATGGGGCGTCAGCTCCTCGTAGCTGCGTCCGCATTCATCGCAGGCAAAGTGTTGGCTGAACCGCAGATCACTGCCTTGGCCGCGCCGCCCTTGCGGGCGTTCCTCACGATCGCCGTCCTCCTCGACGGGCTGAACGATGAGCCGCCCCTGGCCGACCGAGAGCGCCAGCTCGATCGATTCGGCGATGCGGCCGCGTTGGTTGGGTCGAATGACGACGCGGTCGACGACGACCTCGACCTCGTGCCGACGGCGGTGGTCGATGTCGATCTCGCCGGGAAGCTGGTGGACCTCGCCGTCGACGCGGACGCGGACGAACCCATTCGCGTGTTCGCGCTCGAAGAGCTGCTGATAGGTTTCGTTGCCGGCCCGCTCGACGGGCGAGAGCAAGAGCGCGCGCTTGCCCTCCGGCAGGCCCATCACGCGATCGACGATCTCGTCGGACGTCTGCGTCCCGATGGGTACCTGGCAGCGCGGGCAATACGGTTCGCCGGTTCGGGACCACAACACCCGCATGTAATCGTAGATTTCGGTGACCGTCCCGACGGTCGAGCGGGGGCTCCGGGCCGCCGCCTTCTGCTCGATGCTGATCGCGGGCGAGAGGCCGTCGATGCGATCCACCTTCGGCTTCTGCAGCCGGCCGAGGAATTGGCGCGCGTACGCGCTGAGCGATTCGACGTATCGCCGCTGCCCCTCGGTGTAGACCGTGTCGATGGCGAAGCTGCTCTTCCCGCTGCCTGAGAGCCCGCTGCATACGGTCATCCTCTCGCGGGGGACATCGACGGTGATGTCCTTCAGATTGTGCTGCCTGGCGCCCAGGACACTGATGTTTCGCATCCGTCCGTTGCCGTCTTTCGGCTTCGCGCGGCGCGACTTCGACGGAGGCTTCGACGCGGTCTTCGTCCGCGCCTTGCGTTTCGCGCGGTCCATGCCGAGGGCTTCTCGGAGTACGAGCGCTGTGTGCGAATCCGTCCGCGCGACGTCCTCCGGCGTTCCGGTGGCGACGACGTATCCGCCCGCCTCGCCGCCTTCCGGGCCGAGGTCGATCAGCCA
>CAZKCX010000796.1:0-2856 GCA_964550865.1 uncultured Planctomycetales bacterium | reverse complement strand
ACCGGCGTGTTGTTGCCCACCATGTCGTAGTTGCCCTCGGTGGTGCAGAACTTGAGCGCGAAGCCGCGCACGTCGCGCCACGTGTCGGGACTCCCGCTCTCGCCGGCCACCGTGGAGAACCGGGCCAGCACTTCCGTCTTCGCGCCCGGTTGGAAGACGGCCGCCTTGGTATACGCGCTGACGTCTTGCGTCGTCTCGAAGATGCCGAAGGCCCCTGAGCCCTTGGCATGGGGTTGGCGGTCCGGAATCATCTCCCGGTTGAAGTTGGCCATCTGTTCGTTCAGGTAGTGGTCTTGCAGGAGGACAGGGCCGTCGGGCCCGACGGTAAGCGAAAACTCGTCACTCGAGACAGGTATGCCCGCATCGTTCGTTGTCGGTTTGCGGTTTTCGTCGTTCATAGCACAGCTCCTTTTGTCTTCGGGCCTGCGGAGGATAGCCCTTCCTGATGGGACTGAGCGTTCACGTCGGCCATGAGGCCCGCCGAAAAGCCTCGTCGTGATGACCTCGTGGGGCACCCAGGGCTGATCTTATGAGTACGTGAGAACAGCGAGTCGTCTCAGGTCCTTATAGGCGCTTCGTACGGCATGTTCTGCGGATGAGCATAAGAAGCTCGCACTCAAAGCCCGTGCGCGGATATGCGGATCCCTGACGGTTCTCGCACGAGCACATGAGTGAGGATCATGATCTCCCTGGCGTCGCTGCCAGCCAGACGACTCGGAGTCGAGGTACCGGACGTGGCCAACCGTTGCGGAGCACCTACGCCGTGCGTGATGACCGCAGGATAGACCGGCGAGCTTGCAGACAAACCGACATTCCTCGTACCTCAGCGGGAATGCTACCCCAACCCTGCAAGACTGTCTACGTCAATCCTCGCCTGGGCGATGGGGTTGCCCGGCAGGTATACCGAGTTGGCTGATCGACTGGAGCGTCACGACGACGATGCGGAGCTTCTGAGAGGGGGGGCGTTTGCGAGGACGTTTCTGGGGCAGGACGGTCCTCCATGCGATGACGTCCCATCCATGGATCAACGCCTCCCGGCTCTTTCCCTGGAGGGGAAAGGGGAAGGCAGGGGAAGGAAAAGGAGGCTGAGGGGGGAGCCGGGGACGTTGGTTCCCCCCTCAGTGGCTTTGAAAACTGTCATTATACCCGAAGGTCCTCCCGTCTCGCCGAGGGAGAAACACTTCATGGTTTGCGCGCTACAGGATCGCCGGGATCACGCAGCGCCGACAATCAGGGTTAGCGTCTCCGCACGTTCGTGGCCTTGGGACCCTTCTCTCCCTGGATGATGTCGAATTCGACGCTCTCTCCTTCTGTTAGCGACTTGTAGCCTTCGCCTTGAATCTCGCTGTGGTGAACGAAGGCCTCTGTGCCATCGTCAGCCGCCACGAATCCGAACCCCTTACTGTCGTTAAACCACTTCACACTACCGGTAGCCATGCGTTGGCCCCTTCTTCTAGTTGGCATAGAGGATTCGCGAGGGACATGTAGGTAGGCTCAACATTTGCTGTGCGGGAAAGGCCTCGAAGGCCGGTGATTCTCGCAAGGACGTGAGACTTCCTGATGGGCTCTGCAAACATGCCCGGCTGCCTGCCGGGCGTATCGGCGGCACGGGAAACGCTCCACGAATCACCGCCGACCCTACTAAAGACTAGCATTTATCATACCGGGGCACAATTGTCAAGTGCCCACGGACGAGATCGACGAAGCGGCTTAGGGCTTTCTACCGCGCTACGCCGAGTTGAGGTCGAGTTCGGACGGACTCCTCGCCTCGGCACATGTTGCCCACCATCAAACGGCTTCATCGCGGAGCGAACGCGCGCCACCCGAAGTGGCACCGGCGAGACGCTCGGCACCATTGCGGCGTCGCGTAGGTTGGCGGAATCTCGAGATCGCTATGTCGCCGTTGGTCCTGCTGGCCCATCGGGCTCTCACGTGGTTGACGGCGGCGGGCCGAGGGCGGCGCCTCCGTCCCGCGCATCGTGCCCCTCCGCGTTGCGCGAGGCCTTCCCTCGCCATCAAGTCGGTCGGACGCTCTCCGCTGATTAACCCCAAGGAGATGCGTTCTTGACTTCCCCGCGGAATCGCAGCACAATGCTCGCGTCCCGATCGCTCGGCATCGGGATCTTCAGATCACACATGCCAGGGAAGGCCTGTGGAGAAGCCGCAGACGGCCTGGGGATATGAGCACCTTCCCAGATGCCTGGCGGATTTGCTCTTCTCTCCACCGATCGCGAGAGACACGGAAGAAACGGCCGGCGCGTGATGGTTGTGGAATCGCGGCTCCGGTGCGAAGTTTCTGTCGAAGGGGACGCTCATGATGTTCCTGCGAAGAGCGCTCGGGGCATTGGTCAAGGGCGGCGTTGGTGCGACCGTCCTGCAGACGAGCGCTTGCGAGCTCAGCGATCCGGCGTCGCGAGAGTTCATCCTGGATGAGTTCGTCGTGCCCCAGGCCGTTCGCTTCTTCTCGGACACCGTGTTCTTCTTCTTGGACAAGGCATTGATCGCACTGACGAACATGTTGTGAGGAGGTGTTCGCCATGACATGTGTGAAGAGGCTTGCCGTACAGATCATGGTGCTCGCACACCTCCTGTTCCTCAGTGGCTGTGTCGACCGTTCCGAGTTCCTGGGGTTCCTCCGCACGGAGGTTGCGCGGATTACCGCGGACACGCTGGGACAGGTGCTGTTGACGTATTATCGGGCCACGACGTAGAGGTGAGCCCGCGGCGGGGGAAGGTCTTCGTCGCATCGATTCCCGCCTGCCGGATGGAACAACTCCCTCGTTTGCCTTCGTTGTCGCATATCGCAACCTCCTATAAATACAGACCTTGCGCAGGGTCATCGCGCGGTCCTGTCCG
>CAZKCX010000795.1:0-2864 GCA_964550865.1 uncultured Planctomycetales bacterium | reverse complement strand
AACGGCAACGATGCCAACCCCGGCACCGCCGACGCGCCGCTGGCAACCGTCCACAAGGCCCGCGACTGCGTCCGCAAGCTCGTCGCCGCCGGCCTCAAGAAGGACGTGACCATCCTCATCCGAGGTGGAACCTACTTCCTGGAAGAGCCCCTCGTGCTCGGCCCGCAGGACTCCGGCACGACCGAGCACGCAATCCGCTATCAGGCCTGCCCCGGCGAAAAGGTCCGCCTCAGCGGCGGCCGCGTCATCAAGGGATGGACGCGCCAAACCGGCGGCAAGTGGACGATCGATCTGCCCGAGGTCCGATCCGGATCATGGCGCTTCCGCCAGCTCTTCGCCGACGGGCAGCGCCTCGGCCGCGCTCGATTCCCCAACGGCGACGAGCTGCTCCGCGTGCGGAGCGTCTCGAAGGACGTCAAGCGGATCGTCGTGGATCAGGACCCCGGCGTGAGCAACCTCGCCGGCAAGGACGCCGAGCTCGTGATGATCCAGAACTGGTCGATCAGCCGCGACCCGATCGTCCGCTCGGAGGGCGCGACCCTCCACGTTGCGGTGCCGATGGGCTGGATCGGGCACGGCCACGCCACCACCGCCAGCCGGAACAAGCCGTGTTGGATGGAGAACGCACCGGAGTTCGTCGATCGGCCGGGCGAGTGGTACCTCGACCGCAAGACGGGTCGACTCACGTTGATGTCCGACGAGGGCGAGAACCCCAACGGCAAGCGCTTCGTCGCGCCCAGGCTCGATAGGCTCCTCTGCATCGAAGGTACGCCCGACGCCCCCGTCCGCAACGTCCACTTCCAAGGCCTGACGTTCGAGCACGTCGCCTGGGAGCTTCCTAAGATCGGCTACATGGGCATCCAGGCCGGCCACCACGGCTCGGTCCTGCATAAGGAGCCGCTCTATGTCCTCCCGCCCGCGATCGGGATGATCCACGCGCGGGGTTGCGGCCTCGAAAGGTGCTGCGTCCGACACACGGGCGCGAGCGGCATCGGTGTAGGCATCGCCTGTCGCGAGAACACGATCATCGGCTGCATGCTCACCGACATCGGCGGGAACGGCATCATGATCGGCTGGCGCGGCAAGGGGAAGACGGATGTCCCGAACATGATCGACAAGGTCACGCTCTCGGCCGACTGGAAAGACCCCGCCGACGTGCCGACGGGCAATCAGGTCTCCAACTGCGTGCTCACCGACTGTGCGGCCGTCAACTTCGGTTGTGTGGGCGTCTACGATGCTTTTTGCGTCGGCACGAGGATCACGCACAACTGGGTCAAGGACATGCCGTACACGGGGATCTCGATCGGCTTCAAGTGGGATACCTCGCCGACGACGCAGCGGGACTGCCTGGTCGCGTACAACCACATCCACGACTGCATGCAGAAGCTCGCCGACGGCGGCGGGATCTACACGCTCGGACTCCAGCCGGGCACGGTGCTCCGCGGGAACCACATCCACGACATCCACCGCAGCCAGTACGCCCACGGCGGCGCGCCCAACAACGGCATCTTCTTCGACCAGGGCAGTAAGGGGTTCCTCGTCGAGGGCCAGATCATCTACAACGCCCATGGCGGCGCGATTCGCTTCAACCAGACGAACAAGCAGAACCTCTCGTGGAAGGACAACCACTTCGACGTCAAGCCGTCCGATCCGAAGTTCCCGAAGGAGGCCGCCGCCAAGGCCGGTCTGGAATCGGCCTACAAGGACGTGCCGAAGCTGTCTTGCGAGTGATCGGCGAAAGCACCCGGGAGACGATGGCCTTGAAGCGGATTGAAGTCCGTGTCGCTCGTGCAACCGTTGCGATCAGGGCGGTGGTTCACGCGTTCGCTCACGCAAGCACCTTATTCAGAGCCGCTTGCGGCGAGTTGATTCCGAGCCGGGCCGTCCTCGGCTCGGGCAACGATCTTCCCAAGCGAACTGCGACCGGCCTGGGGACAGGCCGGCTCTGAAAAGCATGGGACGATGGATTTAACGGGGGCGTTCAGTCGCAGGGGTTCATGCTACAATCCCCTGTGGAAGGTGGAGCGGTGGGTCTGCGGCGCTCGTAGGGGAACTCCGGAGCTTGGATCATGTCGCTACTCGGCTCGGCGCTGGTCTGCTTGAGCGCTGTCGTCGGTGGAGCCACGCAGGGCGATGCCGATACGACGAATCCCGCCGCCCGGATGATGCGATGGGACTGGGACCTCCGCGAGTCATTGGTCGCCATCCGCGACTGGGAGCGGTCGCTCGAGGCCTGGCAGAAGGCCGAACCCAAGGCCGACCGCACGCCGCTGCTGCCCGTGCCCGCCGACGGTGAACCCGCCGTGTGGCCGAACCCCATCCCGAAGCGCTCTCTGCCGCACGCAGACCGCGACCAACGCGTCCGCGTCCGACGGACGGGCGGCAAGCTCCGCGTCGATCGGGTCGGTGCCGACGGGAAGGACTCCCACGCAACGGCCAAGCCCGATGCGACGATCCTCGGCTACCAGCACTTCGGCGGCGGCGGCAAGGACCATTGGTACCACCGCTACTACCGCAAGTTCGACGGCCTGACGAGCTTCCGCGTGAAGCCCGCTCCGTTTGCGGTGGAACTCGACGCGCCGCTCGATCTCGGCTTCGGACGCAACCGGTTGGCCGTGCAAATCCGCAATGTCGAAGCGCGGGCGATCGACGTGGTGCTGAAGCTCTCGCGGTGGACACCGGCCGGCAAGGACGTCGATGCCGACGAGCGTCGAGTCCGAATCGAGCCGGCGAAGACGACGACGGTTGGCTTCCCGGTCCGCCTGACCGAACCCGGCGGCGGCATTCTGATCCTGACCATCACGCACGGCGATCAGGTCTACCGCCTGCCGATCCTGACGCACGTCGAGCATATCCCTTCCGTC
>CAZKCX010000794.1:0-2866 GCA_964550865.1 uncultured Planctomycetales bacterium | reverse complement strand
GCGGATACCCGTTGATAAACGTCGCCTTCGTGCCGTAGACCTTCAGCTCGTGAAAGTGGGGGCGGACGCACCCATACGAGACGCCCACCTTGCCCACCGTGCCTTCGGCAAAGCGAAGCGCTGCCACGACCGTGTCGTTGTACCGGAACTGGCTGCCCTGCGAAACGACCTGATTTCCGAAGGCGGCCACCTCCACGATCCGGTCTCCCGTGAGCCAGAGCAGCAGGTCCACGAGATGGATCGCCCCGCCGTAGACGACGCTGTAGAAGTCGATCGCTCCGCGCCAGCCCTCGGTGATCTTGTGCAGACGGCCGTATTCGTATTGGCCTTCCACCAGGAAGACCTCGCCCAGCGCGCCTTGTTCGATCTGCTCCTTAAGCGCCAGGAAGCGCGGGCAGCGGCGAAGGATCAGATTGGACGACAGCTTGAGCTGCGGCTTGGCGTCCGACAGTTCGCGGATCTCAACGGCTTGCTGCTCGGTGAGGCACAACGGCTTCTCGACGAAAACGTGCTTGTCATGCGTCAAGGCCTTGACGATCTGCTCGTAGTGATGGTTGTCGTACGAGGCGATGGAGACGACGTCGATGTCAAGATCGCACAACACCTCGTCGGCCGAATCCAGAAGATCCGCCCCCGGAACCCGCGCGCCGATCTCCTCGAGGCGCCGCCGATCGAAATCGCACAGCGCAACGACGTCGCAGCCCTCATGGGCCTGATAGCCGGCGACGTGCGCCTCGCCTACGCCCAAACCGATGACGGCCGCGCGAAGACGCTTGCTCGCCGCGGGGCCGCGCGTCTCAGGCTGTCGCTGCGTACAGCTCGGCAATGACCTGCCTCCATCCGTACTCATCGAGCGGGCGATCCCTGCGCGACAGGAACTCCTCCAGCCGGTCGAAGTCCTCTTGCGTGTCGACCGTCGTCTTGAGCCTGGAGCAGTCCTCATCGGCCGTGAAATTGATCAACCGGAAATCGAGGAAGTGCTCGTAGAAGTAGCGCGTCACGTGCTCGAAGTGCTCGGGCTTGTGCATCCGACCGAAGCCCCGACGATAGGCGTCGGCCGTTACGATCTCGATCGTCTGCCCGCTCGGGAACGTCCGCTTGAGGTTGTTCGTCACCACCTCGTACCGCCCCGTCGCGAGCAGTTCCAGGCCGTGGTCGATGAGCCGCGGATCGATCAGCGGGCTGTCCGCGCAGACCCGCACGAACGCGGCGAATCCGAAATGCTCCAAGGCGCCGAGGTACCGCCTGGCCACGTTTTCGTGGTCTCCGCGGAAGCATAAGACCCCCCGCCCGGCGCAGTATTCCTCGATCGCATCATCGTCGGACCGCGTGGACGTCACCACGGCCACCGAGTCCACCCGCCGGCTGCTGGCGACGCGTTCGATGACATGATCCAGCAATGGCCGCCCCGCCAGCGGGAGCAACACCTTCCCGGGCAGCCTACGCGAACCCATTCTCGCTTGGATGACTCCCCCAACTCCTGGTGTGTTCTTCATTTGCGGACTCCATCCGCCGAGCCGGGCCCGCAGTCCATTGGCCCGATGTTGCGTACCGACAATATCGCCCGAAGACCGGGACATATCTCGGCGCTTGATGGAGTTATCGGCACTTGGGGTGGCAGGCTTGACCGCAAGATGCCCCGGCCCCAGGCGGCGTCCTAGTACCGCGTTTCACAAGTTGTGCGACTGATGGACAGGGCAACGCATGCCACGGTTGCTGCTCGAGCCGCGGCATTCATGCCGCGCGGCCGCGCCGGATGAATCCGGCAGCTCGACTCAGCTCGCCAAGCGGCTCGGGCAGGTAGTCGCGATACCTCTGAAATGCAGTACTTGGTCCCGGGGACCGCCCCTGCAGAGCACCCGGGACTGCCCCACGGGAGGACGATAGCCAGGCCAGCGGACTACTTGCAGATCAGCCCGAATCGAGGAGGTTCGCTCAGGCAGTCCCCTTGGATCGCCTCCGGCAGAAGCACCGGCTCGCGGGCGACGTTCCGGCAGAAATCCTCGAAGGCCGCATTGCTGTCGATGTTGTCGCAGATCAACAGGCCCCCTTCGGAAAGGGCCTCCCACACCAGGCTCATCTCCCCCGTCATGGTCTCGTAGGTATGCTCGCTATCGTGAAGGAACAGGTCTAGGCCGCCGAGCTCGTCGAGTAACTTGGGCATCTGGTCGAGCGACCGGCCTAGGACCAATCGCCAATTCCCCCGGTAGTCCGGATGCACCAACCAACCCGGCTCGCAGCCGGGAGGCAACGTGTCGTCGTAGCCGTCCTGGTTGGCGGGCCCCGCCT
This sequence comes from uncultured Planctomycetales bacterium, assembly GCA_964550865.1. Classification (GTDB taxonomy): domain Bacteria; phylum Planctomycetota; class Phycisphaerae; order UBA1845; family JAFGLZ01; genus JAFGLZ01. Next base: position 577 of record CAZKCX010000794.1, on the reverse strand, counting down.
CGAAGTACGACGGCAGGTCGATCGACACCAGCGTGCCTGAACCATTCCTCGCGAAGGCGTCCAGGATGAAGCTCGTCGTCAGCCCGTGGAGGACACCCGTTTCGAGAAAGACCCGGGGCTTCCACGCTCGAACCAGCACGTAATTCGCTATGCGATAGAGCCCTAGCTCGAAGACGCTCTCCCAGTGCTTCGTGCGGAAGAAGTCGACATCCTGCACCGCGTGCTCGATCTTATCGAGCACGTCCCGACACTCGATAAGCTCCCACAGGTGCGTGAGCAAGGGCGCGCACCCCAGATGACGCTCCACCCTCCCGAGCTGGTAGCAGACAGCCGCCTCTCGCTTGCCCAGGGGCAGCGTCATGGATTACGGATTCCCTCGGAGGCTCTCCGGGTACAAGGACGAATCCTTCGGCGGCAGTCCCACTTCGGTGTACGAGTCGCACGTGCGACACAGGCCTTCGTACACGCCGTCGAGGTGCTCACGCCGCTTGCGGAGGTGCTCGCCTCTCCACACCTCCTCGATGGACTGATTGTTGAGGTCGCCCAACGGCTCCCGGATGTCCGCGTCTTGGAAGCA
>CAZKCX010000793.1:0-2872 GCA_964550865.1 uncultured Planctomycetales bacterium | reverse complement strand
TTCGACGAAGCTGGGAGTCCCGTCGCTGTCGCCCAGAAGGAATTCGAGCAGATCTTCCCGCGCTCCGGGTGGGTCGAGCACGACCCGATGGAGATCTGGTCCAGCCAGGTCAGCGTGGCCAGTGAGGCCCTCAGTCGCGCCGGCGTGTCCGCCGCCGATGTCGCGGGCATCGGCATCACGAATCAGCGCGAGACCACGATCGTCTGGGATCGCGAAACCCATCGCCCCTTGTGCAACGCCCTCGTCTGGCAGGATCGCCGAACGGCCGGCATGTGCGACCGGCTCCGCAAGGAGGGATTGGCCGAAACGATCCAACAGAAGACGGGCCTGGTGATCGACGCCTACTTCTCCGGCAGCAAGGTCGCGTGGATCCTGGAGAACATCGACGGCGCCCGACAGAAGGCCGAGGCCGGCACGCTCGCCTTCGGCACGGTCGATACCTGGCTTCTCTGGCGGCTCACCGGCGGGTCGGTCCACGTAACGGACGTCTCCAACGCGTCGCGGACGATGCTCTACAACATCCACACGGGCGACTGGGACGACGAGCTGCTCGATGCGCTCAACGTCCCTCGGAGCATGCTGCCCGAGGTCCGATCGTCCAGCGAGGTCTACGGCCAGACGTCGAGCGACGTCTTCGCCAAGCCGGTGCCGATCGCGGGGATCGCGGGCGACCAGCAGTCGGCGTTGTTCGGGCAGATGGCCGTCGAACGGGGCATGGCCAAGAACACCTACGGCACGGGCTGCTTCTTGCTGATGAACACCGGCGAGCGGGCGATCACGTCCGAATCAAACCTGCTGACGACGATCGCCTGGCAGCGGGACGAAGCGACGACGTATGCGCTGGAGGGCAGCGTCTTCATCGCGGGCGCGGTGGTGCAGTGGCTCCGCGACGGGCTGGGGCTCATCCGGTCCGCGCCGGAGATCGAGAAGCTCGCGGCCGGCGTCGACGACAACGGTGGGGTGTATCTCGTGCCGGCGTTCGCGGGATTGGGCGCCCCGCACTGGGATGCGTATGCCCGCGGCACGATCATCGGCATCACGCGCGGCACGACGGCCGGCCACATCGCGCGGGCCGCATTGGAGGGCATCGCCTTCCAGGTCGCCGACGTGCTCGACGCCATGACCCACGACTCCGGGCTCGCGTTGAAGGAGCTTCGGGTGGACGGCGGGGCGGCGGCAAACGACCTGCTCATGCAGTTCCAGGCCGACATCCTCGGCGTGCCGATCGTCCGTCCGAAGACGACGGAAACCACCGCCCTCGGCGCCGCCTATCTCGCCGGGCTGGCCGTCGGCTACTGGAAGGGCATCGAAGACACCCAAGCCCAGTGGAGCGAGGAGCGCCGCTTCAGTCCCCAGATGCCGGGCGATCACGTGGCCGAGCTGCGCGGGCGCTGGTCCGCCGCCCTCGACCGCGCCAAGGCATGGGAGCCCGCCGACGGCTGAGACCTTGGGCAGGCCCCAGTATCGCAAAGGCAAGGACCTGCCTGAGAAGTGTGCGTGCTCGGGCTGCGGAAACGCCGGCGGCGTAAGCACCCAGTATGGCATTGCAGGGTATTGCGACTACCTGCCCGAGCCGCTTGTGGCGAGTTGCGTCGAACCGCCGGATTCATCCGGCGCGGCCGCGCGGCATGAATGCCGCGGCTCGAGCAGCAAACGTGGCACACAGGAACACTGCCATCGTCGTACCACTTGTGAAATACGGTACTAGCTCGTCGCACATCGACCGGCCTGAGGACAGGCCGGCCCAAAGGTCGTCGCTCAAGGCCACCGCGCTGCGCGCGCCGCTCCGCTTGACCCCCTCCCGGCGGGCCTGCATAATCACCGTGGAGGTCTTTCACGAACATGGCGACGGAAATCCGCAATGTGGCCGGCGCCGGGGACTACAAGGCGGCCGTCGGGGAGGCTGTCGCCGTGCTCCGGCGCGGCGGGCTGGTGGTCTTTCCGACGGAGACCGTCTACGGTCTGGCCGCGAACGCCGCCATCCCGGAGGCCGTTGCCAGACTTCGGGAAGTGAAGAACCGCCCGGCGGAGAAGCCCTTCACGGTGCACCTGGGTCGGTCGGAAGACCTCCAAGCCTACGTCCCCGCTCCCACGGTGGAGGGGCTTCGCCTGGCGCGAAAGGGCTGGCCCGGTCCCCTGACGCTGATCTTCGCGCTGCGAGACATCGAGGACGCCCCGGTGGTCAAGGAGATCGGCAAGGACAAGGCGAAAAGCCTCTATCGAAAGGACACGATCGGCTTGCGTTGTCCCGATTCCAAACCGGCCATCGACCTTCTTCAGGGCGTGGGGGCACCGGTGATCGCCGCCAGCGCGAACCCCGCCGGCATGCCCCCGGCCGTGAGCGGCGAAGGGGCGGCCCGCTATCTCGACGGGCATGCCGATCTGATCCTTGACGGAGGCCGCTCCCGCTACGCCAAGCCCTCCACGGTGGTTCGGATCACGGACGACGGCTGTGAAATCCTCCGTGAGGGCGTGCTCGACGACCGCCTGGTCCGACGGATGCTCACGATGAACATGCTGTTCGTGTGCAGCGGGAACACGTGCCGCAGCCCGATGGCCGAGGGCATCTGCCGGAAGCTGCTCGCCGAGCGGCTCGGCTGCAGCCCGAAGGAGCTGGAAACGCAAGGATACATGGTCGCTTCGGCGGGGACGCACGGCATGACGGGGAGCCCCGCCTCACCGGAAGGCGTTGCCGCATGCGAGTCGATCGGCATCGACATCTCGGATCACCAGGCCCAAGGCGTGAAGGAGTACCTGGGCAAGGTGCCGGTGGCGTACCTGATCATCGTCTGCGACAAGGCGGCCCAGACCTGCCCCCGCGTGTGGCCGGGCATGCGCGAGCGGTTCTTCTGGCCCTTCGAGGATCCCTCCG
>CAZKCX010000792.1:1419-2876 GCA_964550865.1 uncultured Planctomycetales bacterium | reverse complement strand
GGGCCTGGAGTTTCGTCGCCGGCGGAGATTCCGGGTCGCGCATCGTTGCCGCGCTCGGCCCCGCCCAGCTACAAGGAGCCAGACGCCATGTCCCCCTCCCGCATCCGTCGTACAGCCGTCGCGCTTACTGTCTTCACCGGATCGTGCGTGGCCACGCCCGTCGCCCGCGCGGAGATCCTCGATCTCGGCGCGGAGTGCCGCGCCCGGGTGGTCGAGATGAACCGGGGAACCACGACGGTGGACGAGGCGATCGAGCGCTATCCCGAAACGGCCAGTGTCCTCCCGATGCACGCCGAGGCCGCCGTGACCGCGGAAGGCAGCGCTGCCGTCGAGGCGATCGGCCTCGCCCTCAGCCAGTTCAAGGATCCGCGAACCGTCGTCGGCGCAATCCCCGACGAGCTGAACCTGGATGCGGCCGCCTATTCCGGCCTGTTCGATGTCCACTACGACGTCGTGACCGAGGTTACCGAGAGGCGAACCGTTCGGCCGACCTCCGTGGAGGCCGGCGCCCCGGACGGCAAAAGCGTCGAATTCGCCGGGAGCTTCTTCATCCAGGGGCTGCTGACGGCCGTTTCGCAGGAGCGCGGGAGGAGTCTGAACGGCCTACTCGCCCGCGTGGATGCCAACGTCGTGAAGGAATGCCCCGTGGAGGGTCCGCAGACGTTGCTGTCCGCCCGCTTCGAGTTGGTAGGCCAGTCCGACGGAACGGTCCGCATGAACACGGGCGGGGCGGCCCAACGGGCCGATGCAATCGACCTGAACCTCAGCACCGTGGCCGAGGATCTGGGTGTGCTGCGGGTCGTCCTGTTGCCTGCCGTCCAGTTCGACTACACGTATACGGCCACCGTCGGCGCGTCGTTCGACCTGACGGCCACCCTCCGTGTGACACTGATGAACTTGCCCGACGGCACCGGGGTGGGCGCGGCCTTCGGCATGCCCGGCGAGAAGATCGGGCAGAGCATCGACGCCGTCCTGGGCGGCACGACGGGGGTGGACACCGTGCAGGCCATCAACACGCAGATCTCGCAGATCCCCGCGCCGGCGATCCCCCTGCTGGTGAATCCGCCGCAGAACCCGGGCGACCTGTTCCATCTGTTCTTCGGGAACATCTGCGGCCTGTTCGGCTTCGAGTCGTTGATCGGCCTGGGGCTCATCGGAAGTTGGACGGGCTTGCGCAGGGTGCGACGGTCGCAGGCCGCATCGTCGATGTGGCACGGTCCGCGCCGGTTTCGCGGCGCTTCGCCGTGGCAAGCCCGGCTGTGAGCCATCGGACTACCCAGTCGAGGGCGACCGGGCCACATCGACCACGGCCGTTCTTCAGCGCGGGGCTTTGACAGGCATCTCAGACGGGCTCGGCGTCACACCCCCACACCCGCGGGTTGCCGCGTGGCCGGGCTCCGACCCGTCAGCTCGTAGACGTAGGCGAGGATCTCCGCCACGGCCTTGTAGAATTGCGG
>CAZKCX010000792.1:0-1409 GCA_964550865.1 uncultured Planctomycetales bacterium | reverse complement strand
GCGTCGAGCCGGTTGCGGATGGCGCCGACCGTGTCGTCGCCCACCTCGACCGAGCGATACAGGGCCTGGGCGAGAGGCTTGCGCTCTACGATGGGCACGCCGTGCTCGATGGCGATCTTGCGGATCTGCACGGCCATGAAGTCCTTGCCCTTGGCCAGCACGCGCGGGGCGCCCATCGAATCCGGATCGTATTGGATGGCGATCGCCAGCTCGGTCGGGTTGGTCACGACGACGTCCGCCTTGGGGACCTCCGATCGAATTCGCTGCATCGCGATCTCCTGCTGCACGCGGCGCTGACGCTGCTTGACGATCGGGTCACCCTCCATCCGCCGCATCTCTTCCTTGACCTCCTCCTTGGTCATCTTGAGGTCTTCCTCATGTTTGTAGCGCTGATAGGCGAAGTCGAGAATGCCCAGGATGAGCAGGATGATCCCGAGCCGGATGGCCAGGTCGAAGACCAGGCTCGCCGCCGATCCGAACAGCGTCCAATGCTCGAGGTTGATCCCGAAGACGATCTGGTTGAGCTGGTCGCTGATCGTCAGGTAGGCCACGCCCGTCACGATGATCAGTTTCAGAATGCTCATTGCCATGCGCATGAACGCGCGGCCGGAGACGAGCCGTTTGGCCCCGCTCAACGGATTGAGCTTGTTCAGATCGGGCTTGAGGGGCTTGAACGTGAACAGCAGGCCGGTCTGCGCCAGGGCCACCACGATCGACACCAGGATCAGCACGATCATGATAGGCAGCACCACCTCGCCCAGGACCCCGGCGGCCATCCGGGCGAGCACCTTCATCTGGTCGCTCGTCAGCGGGACCGGCTCGCTCCGGCCGAGGAAGTAGCCCAATCCCGCCAGGAGCTTGCGGAGCATGCCCTGCCCCATCACGCCGAGGGCGATCATACCCGCCAGCAGCGAGAGCGCGGCGCCGAGGTCCTGGCTCTTGGCGATCTGGCCGGACTCCCGCGCCTCATCGCGGCGTCGCTGGGTTGGGGGCTCGGTCCTTTCGTTGGTATTGTCCGGCACTAGCCCGGTCCCCTCAGGAAGAGCTCAACGCCCTCCATGAAATCCACAATCCCGTTCACCAAAACGTCTTGCGCCACGGTGATGGTGACGGCCGTCATCGTCAGGGCCGTCGCCGACCGAATGCTGAACCCGACGGCGAGGATGTTCAGCTGCGGGACGGTCCGGCTGATGAACCCCATCGCCATCGTGACGAGGAAGAGCGCGGTCAACCCGGGCCCGGCCAACCGGACCGCCAGCACGAACGCGCTGGTCAGCATCGCGATGATCAACTCCACCGTCGAGGACGTCACGCGGAACTCAAGCGGCGGGATGAAGGTGAAGCTCTCCAACACCGCCTGGACGAACGCCACATGCCCGTTCAGCCCCAGGAAGATGCCCATGAGGACC
>CAZKCX010000791.1:1501-2876 GCA_964550865.1 uncultured Planctomycetales bacterium | reverse complement strand
CCTATCTCGCCAGCGCCCAGATTCTGATCCCGGACCCCCGGAACACACGGCACCTGGCCGACCAGATCCGCCGCTACCGGCCGACGGTCTTGTTCAACGTCCCGAGCTTGTACCAACTCCTGCTCGAGGAGCCACGCTTCCAAGCGCTCGACCGGGAGGTCCTCGATCACATCAAGCTCTGCGGGAGCGGCGCGGCCCCGTTCACGCCGGAAGCCCTTCGCGCATTCGAGGCCGTCGTCGGGGAGGGGAAGGTCATCGAGATCTACGGCATGACCGAGACGACCGCCCTGCTGACGTGTACGCCGCAGAACGGCAAGCGAAAGATCGGCACGGTGGGGGTGCCGGGCATCAACACGTGGGTCAAGATCGTCGATCTGGAGACCGGGACGAAGGAGGTCCCCCTGGGCCACGAAGGCGAGGTGATCGTCCGCGGGAGCACCGTCACCAAGGGGTATCTCAACAAGCCGGAGGAGACCGAAAACGCGCTGCGCCCGTTCCAGGGACACCGCTGGCTGTACACCGGCGACGTCGGGAAGATGGACGAGGAGGGGTTCGTCTCGCTCGTTGATCGCGCCAAGGACATGATCATTGTCGGCGGCTTCAAGGTCTTCTCGAGTGAAGCGGAGGCGACGCTGGCGGCCCATCCCGCCGTGCAGCGCTGTGCCATTGTCGGCGTGCCCAACGAGGAGCGCCCCGGCAGCGAGCTGGTCAAGGCCTTCATCCAGCGTGCCGACGAGTTCCGATCGGCCGACACGGAGGAGCTCACGCAGGACATCATCCGGTACTGTCGCGAGAACATGGCCCCCTACAAGGTCCCCAAGCTCTTCGAGTTCGTCGACGACCTTCCGCTGACGCCCGTAGGCAAGGTCGACAAGAAGATGCTCCGCGACGCCCCGAAGGTGGTCTGAACACGACGACTGCGCCCACACCGAGGTGAGGACCCTCTCGCGGCCCGAACGCGCGGTCGTCTCTCGCCACGCCGCATCCCTTCCCCGGACGAACCCCGCGGCGTCGTCTTTCCCGCCGAAGGCTCGCATCGCATTGCACAGGCGTTACAATGTCCGGCGTTCCGCGGACCCTGCCGCGTGAGGCCACCTGCATGCCCCTTTCGACATTGCCCCAGACCGTCCGAACCGTAAGTCGCTTGCGAACGATCGCCGGCGCGCTGAGCCAACATGGATTCGGTTATCTGGTCGATCGGCTCAATCTGCGTCGATTCGCCCCCCTGCGCGGCCGTCTCAAAGGGGCCGAGCAGGTCGGCGCGGAATCCTCCTACAGCCAGATCGGCCAGCGCATGGTCTCGGTGTTCCAGGATCTCGGCCCGACGTTCGTCAAGCTGGGGCAGGTCCTTTCCACCCGGCCCGACCTGGTCGGG
>CAZKCX010000791.1:0-1491 GCA_964550865.1 uncultured Planctomycetales bacterium | reverse complement strand
ATATCCTCCCCGCTCCGATCATCGCCGAGCTGCGCTACCTGCAGGACAAGGTCGCCCCGTTCTCGACGGAGGAGGCCTGGCAGCTCATCGAAAAGGACCTCGGCAAGCCACCCAGCGAGCTGTTCGACCGGATCGACCCCGTGCCCTTCGGCAGCGGATCGATCGCCCAGGTCCACTATGCCGTGGGCAAGGACGGTCGAAAGCTGGTCGTCAAGGTCAAGCGGCCCGAGATCGAGAACGTGATCCAGCTCGACATCCATATCCTTCGTCGGCTGGCCGACCTCGCCAACTCGCTCATGCCGGAGCTGCGCGTCTACCGGCTGGAGCTGATCGTGGACGAGTTCGAGCGCTCCATCCGCCGCGAGATGGACTTCATCAACGAGGCGGCGGCCACGAGTCGCTTCTGGGAATCCTTTCGAGACAACGAGAAGATCCGCATCCCGCGCGTCCGCTGGTCGTTGACCGGCTCGCGGGTGCTCACGCTGGAACGCATCCAGGGCGCGACGCTCGAGGAGGTGCTCGCGGATACGGAGGGGCAGTACGATCGCACCCAGATCGCCACGAACCTGACCAACGCATTCCTGCGGCAGTACTTCGAACTCGGCATATTCCACGCGGATCCGCACCCGGGCAACCTGCTGTTCCGCGGGCCGGACAAGGTCGGGCTGATCGATTTCGGGCTGATCGGCCAGGTCAACGACGAGATGGCCACGCACCTGGCGGTCGCATTGATCTCGGCGATTCAGCGCCGCGTCGACGTGGTCATCGACGTCATGGCCGACATCGGCGCGATCGGTACCGACACCGACCGCAACCAGCTCCGAACGGGCCTGCGAGAGCTGCTGGACAAGTACTACGGCCAACCGCTGAAACGCCTGGATCTACAAACCATCTTCATCGAAGTGACCGACCTGATGCGGCGCCATGACGTACAGCTCCCCCGGGACTTCGTGCTGCTGGGCAAGAGCATCGTGACGGCGACGGGTGTTTCGCTCCAGCTGGACCCCGAGTTGAATCTGCTCGAGATCATACGGCCCAAGATCTTCGAGATGGCCCGGATTCGGTTCGGGCCGCAGAATCTCTTCCGCGCGTTCAGCATGAACGTCTGGCACATGCTGAACATCTTCAAGAACGCGCCGTGGCAAATCCGCGATCTGATGCGACGGGTCTCGAGGGGTGAGCTCGAGATCAACATCCGCCATGAGAACCTGGACAACCTCATCCGGGAGATGGATCGCAGCAGCAACCGCTTGAGCTTCAGCATCGTCATCGCCGGCCTGATCCTCAGCAGCTCGCTGCTCATCAGCCTGGACCCCGGCACGCAATTGCTCTTCGGCTGGTTCAACCTGCGCGTCCTCGGCCTGATCGGATACTTCGTCGCGTTTCTCATGGGACTGGGGCTCCTCATCGCCGTGTGGCGAAGCGGTCGGTTGTCGTAGTGCTGCATTTCAGAAGTATCGCGACTACGTGCCCGAGCCGCGGCATTCATGC
>CAZKCX010000790.1:0-2876 GCA_964550865.1 uncultured Planctomycetales bacterium | reverse complement strand
GTTTCACAAATCGTGCGACTATGGACAGGACCGCACACGACACTGTCGCTGCCCGAGCCGCCGGATTCATCCGGCGCGGCCGCGCGGCATGAATGCCGCGGCTCGGGCACGTAGTCGCGATACTTCTGAAATGCAGCACCAGACTGTCCGCACGGCCTCGGCATGCGTATCATGGAGTGTGCGCTCGCGAGGGTCCAGCCATGTTCGACGTGCTCGACGACACGATTGTGGCCATCTCGTCCGCGCTGGGCAACAGCCCGCGCGGGATTGTCCGTCTGTGCGGGCCGGAGGCGATCGCCATCGCGGAGCGGCTCTTTCGGCCGGACGAAGAGCCGTCCCTTGGCCGGCGAGACGGCCATACGTGCTTCCGGGGCCTCCTGCGCCTCGTGCCGCCGGCGGACGACCCTGCGGTCCCCTGCGAGGCATACCTGTTCCGCGAGCCCCGAAGCTACACGCGGCAGGACATCGTCGAACTGCATACGCTCGGATCGCCGCCGATCCTTTCGGTGGTCCTGCAATATGCGTTCGCCGAAGGCGCGCGTCTCGCGGAACCCGGGGAGTTCACCGCCCGGGCGTTCTTCGGCGGTGGGCTTGACCTCAGCGAGGTCGAGGGTGTGGCCGCTCTCATCCACGCCGAATCGGACGTGCAACTCCGCGCCGGCGAGCGTCTCCTCCACGGGGCGCTCTCAACGCGGGCCGCCGCGATGCAGGATCGACTGAGCGACGTGCTCGCGCTGGTCGAGGCGGACATCGATTTCGCCGAGGAGCCGATCGACTTCATCGCCCCCGAGCAGCTGCGGCGACGGGTGGCCGAGATCGCCGGCGAGATCCGCGACCTGCTGGCGTCCTCGCAGTCGAGCGAGCGGCTTGAGACCCTCCCGCGCGTCATGCTCGTCGGCCCGCCCAACGTCGGCAAGAGCAGCCTGCTGAACCGACTCGGCGGCCTGGACCGGGCGATCTGCTCGCCCCTGCCGGGGACGACGCGCGATGTCCTTACCGCGCCGCTGGAGATGGGGAGGTCTGAGGCAATCCTCGTCGACGCCGCCGGCCTCGGCCGAACCGAGACCTACATCGACCGATTGGCCGATCAGGCCGTCCAGGAGGCCGTCGCGGAGGCCGCGCTGGTTCTCTTTGTCATCGACGCGGCCGAGCGACGGCTAGACCCACACTTCGAGCTCCTACGCGGCCTCGGGCAGAGAAGGCGTTATGAGTCGGAAGGCGATCTCGTACGAGTGGCCCATGGCTTTAACTGTCCTGAGCTCCGTCGAAGGAGCCGTGGGGAACCCGAATCTCCCCAGGAATTCGTGTCCCCCACCTCTGCCTCGGCCGCGCCCGGCACAAGTGAAGAGGTGGGCCACCCGAGCTCTGCCGCCTCCTCAGAGACTCGTGTGGACGACGCAGTGGGTTTGGACAACCGCCCGTGCATCGTACTGCTGAACAAGATCGACCTTGTGGGGCCGGATGCAGTCGATTCGCTTTGTGCCGACATCCGCGAGCGTCTACGGGTGGGCCCGACCGGATCACACCAACCGACTGTCCTACCCGTCAGCGCGAAGACGGGCGCGGGCTGCGATCGCTTGATCGCGGCCATCGAGGACACCCTCCATCGGGACACGATCGATTCCGGCAGCGACGCCATCGCCCTGAAGAGCCGACACCGCCATGCCCTGACGAGCGCCGCCGAGGCGTTGGACCGTGCGGCCGACGTCGCCGCAGATCTCACCGACACGCTCGACGCCGCTGAGCTGATCGCGCTGGAGCTTCGCCAGGCCAACGACGACCTCGGCCAGATGGCCGGCGAGGTCGTCACGGACGACCTCCTCGGCCGCATCTTCGAGGGTTTCTGCATCGGCAAGTGACAGGACGAGCCATCGCGGTGGATTCCCAAGATGCCGGGAGCGCGCCAACCGGGCGCGATGGGGATGTGGCTGTTCTTCTACAGGGAGAGGGAATGATCCGAACGCGGTCTTCGGTCGTCCCTATTGGACGTACCCCAGGGCGCGGAGCCGCGAGCGTAGCTCGTCGTCCATCTGCTTCTGACTGCCGTCAAGATCAACCGGCTCGTAGCGCCGGATCGACCGCTGCCATGCGGCGAGTTGTCTGGCAAGCCGCTGCGCCACGTCGCGGTGTGCGTCGATCACGTTCGTCGTCTCCGCCGGATCGCTCTGCAGGTCGTAGAGGGCCTCCGGCCCGCATTCGTGGCGCACGTACTTCCATCGGCCGTCACGGATGCCACGAATCGGTCGCTCATAGGGCGTGCGGTCGAAGCGGTTGTCGATCTTCTGCGCCATGTCGAGGATCTCGTCGTGGCCGGCGAGGTACTCCGTAACGATCGGACGGCTCGAGGGCGCCGACGTGCTCGCCGCCCTCGACGTGCTTGCCGCGGCAGATGCCTCCTGGGAGGACGACCCGGCAAGCAAGGAGCGGGAATGCGGCAGCGGCCCCGCCGACGAAAGGAGCCCGGCCGCATCCAGCATCGTCGCGTAGAGGTCGAGCGTCTGGACGACCTCGCTCCGCCGCCCCGCGGGAAGCCGCTTCGGGTAGCGGACGATCAGCGGGACATGCGCGAGCGTGTCGCACACCGTCCACGCGTGGCCGATGATGTGGTGCTCGCCGAGCAGCTCGCCGTGGTCCGACGTGATCATGACCAGCGTGTCCTCGAGGTCGACGCGCCCGGCGAGCTCCTCCAGCAGGTCGCCGACGAAGTCGTCGAGCTGACGGGTCTCCGCGTCGTAGACGTCGCTCAGCAACTCCATCTCCTCGGCAGGGAAGTAATCCTGCCTGAGCAGAGAGTACTCCGGCCGCCGCACCCACCACGCGCAGCGAAACGACGCCTCCATCTGATCCGGCTCGACGAACGCGCGCTTGTACGTCAT
>CAZKCX010000789.1:0-2880 GCA_964550865.1 uncultured Planctomycetales bacterium | reverse complement strand
CCGCTGCGTGCCGGTGTTCATGTACGCTTCGTTGTCGTAGCAGACGTAGATGATGTCGTCGCCGCGTTCGGCCGCCCCGCTGAGGGCCTGCACGCCGATGTCGAACGTGCCGCCGTCGCCCGCCCAGACGAGGACGTTCGTGTCATGCTGTCCGCGGGCGCGGAGCCCCGCCTTGATGCCGCTACCCGCCGCCGCGCCGCCGGCGAAGACCATGTTCGTGAACGGCACGCCGCTGGCCGACTTGGGAAACAGACCGACCACGACGTTCGTGCACGACGCCGGCGCCACGACACACGTATTCGGCCCCAGCGCCTTGAGCGCCCATCGCAGCGACAGCGACACGCTACACCCCGGACACGTGCCGTTACCCTTGAGCCACAACTCGCGGTACGCATCCTTGGACAACGCGCGCGGGGTGAATTTGCGCTTGGATTCCTCGGCCACGGTTACTCCTTACGGCCCAGCCAGACCACGTCTTCGGTCAGCTCGCCCTTCTGTGCGGCGTGCACGAGCCGCTCGACCGCCGAGGCCTGCTCGTCGAGCGATACGTCCCGGCCCCCGAGCCCGGCGATGATCGGCGCGATCGTGCACTCGGCGCGGCCCTGGATACTCGAGCGGATATCGCCCGCCACGATCCCGCCGTGCACGCCGAAATCGATGTCCCGCTCCATCACGATGATGGCCCTCATGCGATTCGCCAGGTCGCGCATCTCCTGCAGCGGAAACGGACGTACGAACCGGATCTTCACGGTTCCGACCGGCAGGCCTTGATCGCGCAGGCGGTCGATGCACGCCTTGGCCTGATCCGCCAACGTCCCGATCGCGACCAGGACCACCTCGGCGTCCTCCGTGCGGTACTCCTCGACGAGGCCCTTGTAGTCACGACCGAAGATCCTGGCGAAGTCGGCCGTCGTCTCGCGGATGACCCCTCGCGCGCGATCCTGCGCCCGGGCGATATTCGCGCGGATCTCATAGAAGAAGCCCGCGTCGGGCATGTGCAGCAATCCGTGCGAGGTCGGCCGCGACGGGTCCATGAAGGTGTGGGGCCAACCCTCGGGTGGAACCTCCGGCAGGAACGCGTCCACGTCTCCTTGGTCGGGCATCTCGACCGGCCCGATCGTGTGCGACTGCGTGAACCCCTCGTGGCAGACCATCATCGGGAGGAATACCCGCTCGTCCTCGCAGACGCGAAAGGCCATCACCGCGCTGTCGAAGATCTCCTGATGGTTCGACGCGTAGCAGATCATCCACCCGCTGTCGCGCATGGAGAGGCTGTCGTGATGATCCGCCCAGATGTTCCACGGCGGACCGATCCCACGACCGACGCAGACGTTGACGATCGGCAGCCGCGCGCCGGCCGCCCAGTGCATCGACTCGGCCATGTAGAGCAGGCCCTGGCCGCTGGTGGCCGTGAAGCTCCGCGCGCCGGCGAGGCTCGCGCCGACGAGCGAGGTCATCACGGAATGCTCACTCTCCACGCGGATGAACTCGACGGGCATCTCGCGGTTGTCGGACCATTCGCCCAGCTGCTCGACGATGGTCGTCTGCGGCGTGATCGGATAGGCGCTGATCACCTGCACCCGCGCGTAGCGGGCCGCCCAGGCCGAGGCATGATTCCCACTGACGGCCCGGGCGGCGGCAGGCAAGCACACCCGTTCTTGCTCCCGCGCCGGGATCTCGGTCTGGTCACGAAGTTGGGTCACGTCTTGGATTGCTCCATCGCCAAAAGGATACCGTCGGCCAGCAACGCCTCGATCCGCTGCGGATCGAGTCCGGCGTCTTGTAGGACTTCGATCGTATGCTCGCCGAGTTGGGGAGCCGGTCGCCGGATCGTGCCCCGTCCCTCCGCGAATCGAATCGGCGGGGCCACGTGGCGAATCCGTCCGGCGATCGGGTCTTCCGCCTCCGCCACCATGCCGCGGGCCAGGACGTGTTCGTCCTGGAGCGACTGCCCCAATGATAGCACAGGTTCACAACAAAATTCATGCTCCGTGGACAACGCCACCCACTCGTCGCGGGTCTTCTGCTTGATCATGGCCTCGATCTCGTGCACGGTCTCCACGTCCCACTGCCGGGCAATCAGATCGGGGCGCTCGACGCACCGGCAGAAGTTCTCCCAGAAGCGAGGCTCCAGCGGAGCGAAGGTCACGTAGCGACCGTCCTTCGTCTCGAAGATCTGATAGCTCGGGCCCGCGTCCGTCATTTGCGTCGTGCCGTGCTCGGCCGGCAGCCCCGCGACCAGATGCCTCGCCGCCAGAAACGTGTGCAGTCCCATGAGGCTGTCGAGCATGCACGCGTCGATGTACTGCCCCTTCCCCGTCGCCCGCTGGTGCAGGATGGCCGAAAGGATCCCGATCGTCGCATACAAGGACCCGCTGAGGTCGCCCAGAAAGAGCCCCGGGATCCGTGGCTTGACGCCCGGATCGGTCATCAAGTCGAGCGCGGCGCCGAGACCCATGTAGTTGATATCGTGACCCGGGCGATCCGCATACGGGCCGTCTTGGCCGTACCCCGACAGGCTGCAATACACGATGTCCGACTTGACGGCACGGCATGCCTCGTAGCCGACCCCCAACCGATCCATCGCGCCGGGCATATATCCTTCCGCCACGACGTCGGCCGTCTTGACCAGCTCGAAGAAGACCTCGCGTCCTCGGGGATCCTTGAGATCGATCGCCACGGACCGCTTGTTTCGGTTCACTGTGAGGTAGTAGACGCTCACGCCGTGCGGGTTCGGCGGCAGCGCCCTGAGCCTGTCCCCGCCGGCGGTGCTCTCGACGCGAATGACGTCGGCACCCAAGTCGCCGAGGATCATCGTGGCGAAGGGCATGGGCAGCAAGCGGGACAGGTCCAACACGCGAATGCCTTCAAGGGGTAACG
>CAZKCX010000788.1:2104-2884 GCA_964550865.1 uncultured Planctomycetales bacterium | reverse complement strand
ACGGGCCGAAGCCAAGCCGTCCCATGACCTCGAACGTCAAAAACGCGAACGGCAGGCCCATCAAGGCGATCACGATGCTGGCGATGCTCATGACGCCCAGGCCGCCAAAGATGTGGTGCGTGGTACATCCCGGGCCGATTCGCGTCCCGAAACCGAAGATGATCCCCCCGAGCAGGGCGAGCGCGAGCATGCCCGGGGAGTACTTCATCCAGTTGCGGCTCTCGCCTTCCGTTCGGCCCACCAGCCAGGCCGCCAGGAGCGCCCCGATGATGACCCAGTGGACGTTGGGCGGATACATGCGGGAGATCGTCTCGGTGTGCGTGATGTTGGCCTCGACGGTGGAGAACATCCACGCCAGGCCGGTGGTGACCATGATGAACTTCTTGAAGACGAGGTAGTGAATGACCTCGCCCAGCCCCACCACCAGTCCACCGAGGGCAAAGGACCATTGCCGGTTCCAGAAGGTCGTTCGAGGTCGATCCATGGGTTTCCTCCTTGCCGAGTATGCTGGCTTCACGACGCCCGGGCCTTCCGGCGCCCGCGTCGCTTGGTGTCGGTGTCGTGGGTAAACTCCGCCAGCACGGCCGTCATGTCGTCGCGGGGCCCCTCGTCGGAGACCGAATGCACGCGCTCGAAGAGACGGTCGAGGGTCTCCTCGAGTGGCCGATCGCGACACGCCTTGAGCACCTCGACCAGCGGTGCGACGCCGACGGGCTTGTGCAACGCATCCCGCCGTTCCGTCATCCCGTCGGTGTAGAGCAGCAGGCGTTCAATGCCGCG
>CAZKCX010000788.1:0-2094 GCA_964550865.1 uncultured Planctomycetales bacterium | reverse complement strand
GCTACGGGGCGATCCAGCTTCCGGGAGACGCCGAGGACGCGCTCCGTCGAGGCGAGGTCCTCGACGGAGCCGTCGCGACGGAGGATGATCCCCGCGGGATGGCCGGCGTTGACGTACGTCATGATCTCTTCCCGAGGCCGCACGATGCCGCAGAACAGGCTGCACATCAGCGTCTGCGTTCGCAGTTCGTCATTGAGTCGGCAGAGGAGATCGTTGACGAGCCCGACAATGCGAGCAGGGGAGGAGGCGGTAGGGCCCACCGACCGGACCGCCCCGACGATCAGGGACATCACGATGGCGGAGAAGACCTCGTGCCCCGTGACATCACCCACGATGATGCAGTAGGTGCCGTCGTCGCGCGGAATGAAGTCGTACAGGTCCCCGCCGATCCCTTGGGACATGCGGTGGCGCGCGCGGATGCGAGCGCCTTGACAATCCTCGCACACATGGGGGAGCAGGGCCGCCTGCACCTGCTTGGCCACTCGCGCCTCTTCGAACCGTTGCTGTGTCGTCGGTTGTCTCGACATGCGTACCATCTCCGTTCCGCGCGAAACCCTGCGCATACCCACGGTGTTCGAAGGGGACGGTTCGTCTACGAATCCCCCGGGCAGCCGCCCGCGCCGGGCGGCGTGTGAGGCCTGTCATCATGTACGCTACGTGGGCGGGAAGAACTCGACTCCGTCGTCAAAGCCCTCGGAAGGAGTTGCCTCGTTCGGAGCTTCCTGGATGTAGCTGGAGTGCTCTGCCGCCGGACTCCCGTAGCCCTGCAACGTGGAGGAGCCTTCGGCATGGCAACCCCAGATAACGGTGAGGCCCAACAGCAAGCCGAGGGCGGTGATCGCCAGGACGACGTGCCTGGGCCCCTCAGTCCGGTGCAGATCCGGAAGAAGCCACCTTCGAAGTGTTCCTTGCGTTTCCATCGGCGCATCTCCTTACTCTGAGTGTTGCCTGGCCTTCGCCGCCTCCAACAGGAGAGGCGGTCGACGCCGTTACGGCGTCGACCACCACACGTCTCCTGCCGCGGGGGAGGGGGAGGAGGCCTTGCGGGCAACGGGGTCTTCCGCTTGCGGGCAGAGCGCCTGCGGCTCGGCGCTTTGAAATCTCTGACGGTGCTCGGCGCATCCGGTCGTTGCCACGCTCAAACCGGAAAGGATGAGGGCAAGAACGGCCGGCACGAGGGCCCAACGCCCCCGGCGACGAGCTCGCTCGAATCCGGAACGCTTAGGTTTTGCTGGGAATGCTGAGTTCATCGTTTACTTCTCCCTTCGCGGCGATTGGTTCTGCCCTACCCTAATGCAGGGGGTGTGCCAAACGAATTCTTGTACCGCTCTTAAATCATAAGGGTCTAATTATAAAGGGTTTAGCTTTCTAGTTGGCGCGGAGGGGTGACCAGGACCAATGTTCACGGTGGACAAAAATGTTCATACACTGTACATTACTGTACAGCATAGGAGGACACCCGTGCCGACGTCAGGGACAACCAACGAGATTATGACCAAGGAGGGGTTGCAGGCCATCCTCGACAGCCTGACCGAGGGCATCGTCACGATCGACGATGCGGGCCGCGTCGTCGGGATCAACCGGGCGGCCTGCGAGATCCTCGAGGTGGAGCCCGAAGAGGCCATTCAGGGCGGCTGTCCCTGCATTCTGGGCGAAGAGACCTGCGCTTCGGGTTCGGTGCTTCAGACCTCGATTCGTCAACGCCGCCCCATCCAGGAATACGAGGTCGAGATCAAAACGCCGTCCGGTCGTCACAAGGTCTTGTCGATGAACACGGCGGTCTTGCGAGACGCCCACGACGAGGCGCAGGGTGGGGTCGTGTTGGTCCGCGATGTGACCGAGTTGGCGACGCTCCGCCGAGACCTCGCCCAGCGAAACCGGTTGCATCACCTCGTCGGAAAGAGCCGGGCCATGCAGGAGGTCTTCCGGCTGATCGAGGAGGTAGCCAAGTCCGATGCCACCGTCCTCATCGAAGGAGAAAGCGGAACCGGCAAGGAATTGGTCGCGCGGGCCATCCACCACCGCAGCGCGCGGGCCGCCGGTCCGTTCGTGGCGGTGAACTGCTCGGCCCTGGCCGAGAGCGTCCTGGAGAGC
>CAZKCX010000787.1:0-2885 GCA_964550865.1 uncultured Planctomycetales bacterium | reverse complement strand
CCGGCACACTACCCGCCATGCCGGGACCCACTGCAAACGGGTGAAGTGTTACTGCAAAAAGAGGTTCTCGGCGAACTCGATGAAGATATGCTTGCCCTTGCAGAACACCCGTTGCACGCAATGCCCGCACACCTCGCCGGTAAGGCCGACCAGCTCGTTCTTCGAGGTATCGCATGCCAGCACCCTCCGTCCGGCCAACTGCCTATGCAGCCATTCGGTCTTCACCTTGACTTGGGGGCCTTCGGACACCTTGTGCTCCCTGACCTGGCGATGGGGTGAGGTTCGCTTCGCAGTATCAACGCCCGAATCGTTCGCCGCGCGGCGGGTCGCTGCGTGCCTGTCGTTCGGCCGTCGCACCTCGCTACTATGGATGCACGAATAGCCGTATCCAATGCCCAAGGGGATCTCGGCGCTTGCACAACCCGCAGGCCGTATTCGGAAGAAAACCGCCGACGAAGCCGTCTAATCCGTAGGCTCCGCTTGCTACCCACGTCTGTTTGGGTCACCTCCGTGCACCACCGCGCGGTCGTTGTTCCGTCTGCCCCATGCCGACGACGAACGCGCGGGATCAGTCTCCGTCGAATAAGGACGACACCAATGACCACTCAGCTACTCGGCGACACGGCAACGGTGCAATTCTCTCTCACCTGGGAATCGGAATTCGCATCTCATGAAGACCGCCTGTGGGCGCAGAAGGTCAACTTCTGGCGAGACGAGTTCCCCAACGATATCGAGGACCACCTCCTCAACCAGGACGAAGGCGGACATTTGCGGGCCGTCTACCAGGAAGGCGATCTCCTTCCTTCGTCCACCGGGTCCAAAATCAGATCCCTGTCCCGAGCCGACTTCAGCGGCTCCGTGCAGTCCGGAGGACCAATGGTCCCCAAGGTCGGGCGGTTCTATCCCCGGGGCATGCTCTCGCGTGGCCTCGGGGTAACGCGTCAAGATCTGCGACCGCTCCGCTGCATCGGCCTGGACGAATCGACGCTGACGGCGGATCTCAACCATCCCCTTTCCGGACGAAACCTCAACCTCACCGCAACAACGCATCGCCGCTTGCCGAAGCGTCGCGAGGTGGGCGGCGCCTGCGTCGATTGGTCCTCCCTGATCACCGATGGACCGGGAATGCAGGCTCGATGGAACGGTATTCCGACCGAGTTCTTCTCGGGCGATCCGTTTCGACGACGAGACGAGCGGGACGACACGCTCTTCTACCGGGATCCGAGACTGGTCGGCCACATCGACGCAGAGGCATCGCGAAACATCGCCCAGGTCTACGGACGGTTTCTTCACGAGGGAATGAACGTGCTCGACGTCATGAGCAGTTGGCAATCCCACGTCCCGGACGACGTTGCCCTCGATTCGCTCGTCGGCCTCGGTCTGAATGAGAAAGAACTGACCGAGAACCCCCGGCTCACCGAGCACCTCCGCCACGACCTCAACCGGTCGCCGACGCTCCCGTTCCCGAACGAGCAGTTTGACGCCGTGCTCTGCACCGTCTCGGTCGAGTACATGACCCGTCCGCCGGAGGTCTTCGCCGACGTTGCGCGGATCCTCCGCCCCGGCGGCTACTTCGTGGCGACGTTCTCGAACCGATGGTTCCCGCCCAAGGTCATCGGGCTGTGGGAAGAGCTGCACGACTTCGAGCGAATGGGGCTCGTCCTCGAGTATTTCCTGTCCTCCCGCCGGTACGACAGCCTTGGCACCTACTCCATCCGCGGCATGCCCAGGCCGACGGAAGACAAGTACTACCCGCAGCTGAAGACGTCCGATCCCGTATACGCCGTGTGGGGCCGAAAGGCATAGACAAGACATGGTCCACCTGGCATTGCTCGTTGCGGCGCTCTCGATCACGGAAATCCCACGAGGGCCCTCCTTCCCACCCGAACGGGAACGCCAGGTCGCCCGTGGAAGTTCCGCGGCCGCCGAGCCGCGTGGCTTCAACCTGAAGACGTCCCTCATTCCCCGAGGGGAGATCCGCTCCGGCGGTCCGCCCAAGGACGGCATACCGGCCCTGACGCGCCCGGCGGTCGTCGCTGCCGGCACGGCCCGATACATGAAGCGGGAGGACCGGGTCATCGGCGTATCCCTGAACGGGAAATCCCGCGCCTACCCACTGGCCATCCTCAACTATCACGAGAACGTGAATGACGAGCTGGGCGGCAAGCCGATCGCCGTGACCTATTGCCCGCTGTGCGATTCCGCCGTCGTGTTCGATCGCCTCATCGGTGGCCGCACGCGACGCTTCGGCATCAGCGGCCTGCTCTACAACTCAAACGTCCTGCTCTACGACCGGCAGCCGCATCCCCAAGACGAAAGCCTTTGGAGCCAGCTCCAAATGCGGGCCGTGACCGGACCCGCCGCCGAGAAACGCCTGACCCTCACCGCGCTGCCGTGCGACCTGACGACGTGGGCCGATTGGACACGGCGCCATCCGGAAACGACCGTGCTCTCACCAAACACCGGCTACGCTCGCGACTACGGCGGGAGCCCGTACAAGCGGTACTTCGCGGGCGAGCGCCTCATGTTCCCGGTTCGGCCCAGGCCCGATCGACGCATGAAACTGAAAAACAAGGACAGGCTCGTGATCGTCAAGGTGGGGGATTCGATGCGGGCCTATCCCGTGCGAACCGTCGCGCGCCTCGCCAACGCACCAGGCGGGTTTGAGGACACGCTGAACGACCAGCACTTCCGCCTGATCCCTGTGGATGACGCGGAAACCGTGCGGGTCGAGTTCACCGAGCCCTCCGCCGGCGACAATGCCGTGCTCTACGCCTTCTGGTTCGCGTGGCACGCCATGCATCCCAAGACTGAGATCTTCCGACCGCCCCACTAGCCCAAGTTTGACACCTGGGCCGATGATCCGGCGGCGAAAACCGCGTTTT
>CAZKCX010000786.1:0-2885 GCA_964550865.1 uncultured Planctomycetales bacterium | reverse complement strand
TCCTCCTGGATGTGCATGCCGTCGCGGACGACGCACTCGCCGCTGACGCCGGGGCCGATGACCTCGCTCAGGCCGTAGTTGTTGAAGGCGAGCAGATCCAGCTCGGCCTCGATCTGCTTGCGCATGTCCTCGGTCCAAGGCTCGCCGCCGAAGTGCGCGAACTTGAGGGGAAGATCCCGGGAGTCCATGCCCTGGCTCCGGGCGACCTCCGCGATCACCAGGGCGTAACTCGGCGTGCAGATGAGCACGTGCGCGTCGAGGTCCTGGATGAGCATGACATGCCGCGGCGTATTGCCGGCCGCAGCCGGGACGATGCCCGCGCCGACCCGCTCCACGCCGTAGTGCAGGCCGAATCCGCCGGTGAACAGGCCATACCCGAAGGCGATGTGGACGTTGTGCTCCGGTCGCAGCCCGCCGGCGACGAGGAACCGCGCGCACAAGCCCGACCACGTCACAAGATCCTCCTGGGTATAGGCCACGAGCGTCGGCTTGCCGGTCGTGCCCGACGACCCGTGAACCCGCGCGACCTGATCGCGCGGAACGGCCAGGAAGCCGAACGGGTAGTGCTCGCGGAGGTCGGCCTTGGTCGTCAGCGGGAGCTTCCCCAGGTCGTCCACGCCGCCGAAGCCCGCGAGGGCGATGCCGGTCTCGGCGAACCTCTGCCGATAGAACGGCACGTCGGCGACGCGCCGGACCACCTGTGTGAGGCGCTCGGACTGAAGCTGATGACGCTCGTCGGCCGACATCGTCTCGGCCGGATCGAAGATGCGGTTCTCGAATGGGAAGTCGGTCATGGTCTCTCGCGATCTCGCATTGTCAGATCGGGCATCCGTATGCTTGGAAGTAGGCTTCCATCAACTGTCTGATCTTGCCTACCTTGGGGAAGCCGCGCGGTCCCAGCAACTCGAAAGTGCTTTCCGCCGGCACGCTCACCGTATGGTCGGGGCCCTGCCACGGATACTCCACGTTGATTCGTTGCCCGGAGCCTTCGGGCACGAGGTGCTCTATGGCCTGGCCCGTCGTGAGCAACCCATCCAGGAAGGCTCTGAACTGCCCGGAAGGCATGCGCAGGGTCTTTCGAACGCGTGCGTTTTGCTTCTGTTTGGCCAGTTGCAGGAAACGAACGAACGCGGAGTGGACGGTGCGCGGCATTCTCGTCCCGTCCGTAAGGAAGGCCTTCGCAAGCTTCTCGGTCGCCATCTGAAGATAGTGGAGGCGGTGACATTGCTCGATATTGGCCAACTCGAGCAACCGCTGGTAGACTCTGTAATCTGATCGGGCCTGAGTTAGGAATGCGGATCGCCAATCGTGAGGCATCAGTCTGCCGCCTCCGGCCAAATTCGGACGGCGTCCTCCCAAGCTCCCCAACCCTCCGGCGGCGGCAGCCGCTTCTTATCATCCGGGGTGACCATCGCGAGCGCCGAGCGAAACGGGATATGCCCCTCGGGGTCTGCGGGGAAGTAGAACGGCGCGATGAAGTCCTCATAGGGCACGGCGGTCTCATCGATCTCGATCAGTCGGATTTCGTCCTCATCAGGAAACCAGTAGATCTCCTGGATGGCGGGCTCCGCGTCGGCGTTGGCCGCCGCCAATCTCTTCGCTGCCGATTCCATATCGTTCGTAGCGGCCTTGCTCATGACCTGGGCTCCTAGCCAAGCAACTTGCCATCAGATGCTCACCGAAGTGGACAAGCCCACCCCCTCACCCATTCTAGCAGGTGGCCTAGCCGTGAGTGGAATCACCCTGTTTGATTCTCTCGCCGCTACTTCTCCACCAGATCGTACAGCTCGACGCTATTGAGGACGTTGATGCCCTTCGACCGGAGCAGCTCAATGGCCTTATCCGGGTCCTCAAAACGAAAGACCATGACCGCGCTCTGCTCGCGACGGAACGTGAAGGCATACATGTACTCCACGTTGATTCCCCCTTCCTCGAGCACGGCCAGGATCTCGTACAGCCCGCCGGGCCGATCCCCCACCTCGGTGGCCACGACCTCCGTGACTTTGACCACGGCCCCCATCTTCTCGAGCTCCGCCTTGCCCTTCTCCCAGTCTCGAACGATCAGCCGCAGGATGCCGAACTGCTGGGTGTCGGCCAGGGACAGCGTCAGGATGTTGATGCCCGCGTCGGCGAGGGCCTTGCAGCAGCGGCTCAAGTGCCCGGGCTGATTCTCCAAGAACACCGATAGCTGATGGACCTTCATGGATGCGCCCCTTCTTACCGGTTGGATTGACGCGCTCTCGCGCCCATGGGTTCCTTTGCTCTGTCTGCTCGCCGAAATCGCTCCGCGAACGCAGACCGATCACAACTCCCGCTTGTCGATCACGCGCTTGGCCTTTCCCTCACTCCGCTGGATGGTATTCGGCTCGACGAGCCGCACCCGCGCGCGGATGTTCAGCGTGTTGGCGATCGCGTGGGCGAGGGCCTTCTGCAGGTCCTCCATCGCCCCCACCTTGTCGCTGAACACCTCGGACGTCACTTCGATCTGGACCTCGATCTGATCGAGCCCCTTGTCGCGGGTCAGCACGATCTGGTAGTGCGGCAACGTGCCCTCGACGTTCAGCAGGGCCGACTCGATCTGCGACGGGAAGACGTTCACGCCGCGGATGATGAACATGTCGTCGCTCCGCCGCGCGATCCGCTGGACACGGCGAATCGTTCGCCCGCACCCACACGGCTCCCTGATGAAATTGGTGATGTCGCGCGTGCGATAGCGGAGCATCGGCATCGCCCACTTGCTGAGCGTGGTCAGCACCAGCTCGCCCTCCTGGCCTTCCGGCACGGGCTCGCCCGTCTCCGGGTCGATGATCTCGGGGTAGAAGTGGTCCTCGAAGATGTGGATGTTCGCCTGCTCCTGGCATTCGCTGGCCACGCCCGGTCCGATG
>CAZKCX010000785.1:0-2913 GCA_964550865.1 uncultured Planctomycetales bacterium | reverse complement strand
CGAACCCGGACGTCGTGCGCCGAATCATCGACGACGCGATCGCGACCGAGCGGGTGGGCCTCCGGGGCCGTGCCTACATCGACGCCCGCGGCCTGGCGGTCGACCGCAAGCCGGGCAGCTACGGGTACGTGGATCACGACCTCCGGCAGCTCGCAACGCTGCTGAAGACGCGAACCGACATCCCGACCGTATTGGACAACCGGTCGGAGCTGTTCGGCTTGGCGGCCTGTCCGGATGCGGCCCTGTATTGCGGCTGGTACAGCGTGGGGCGGTATCACGATTCGTTCCTGTTCGCCCGCGGGGCGGTGGCGTGGCACATCGCCAGCAGCGAGGCGGTGAGTCTGCGCGACCCCCAACGTCCCTACTGGTGCAAGTCGCTGTTGGCGGACGGCGCGGCCGTGACGATGGGGCCCGTCGCCGAACCCTACCTCAGCGCGTTCCCGTTGCCCCGCGACTTCTTCGGCTTGCTGTTGACCGGGGAGCTTACCCTGGTGGAGTGTTACTACTACACGAAGCCCTACAACTCATGGATGATGCTGCTCATCGGCGATCCGCTCTATCGGCCGTTCGCGGTAAACCCCCAAGTGAAGCTCGACGACTTCCTGCCGGAGGATATGCGTCCGCTGAAACCCGTTCCCACCTCGCAACCGGTTCGGTGAATCCACTCGAAAAGCCAGGGGGATGACCGGACGGACGGATGAGCGGCGCGCTCCGTGGCTACGGCTTCGGGCTCACGGCAGGGGGGACATCGCTCCGGCTACGCAAGGGATCTTCGCTCGCCGCGGCTGACCTTCCTGCTTCTTCTGCGGCCGGGGCTTGGCTCTCCTTCGCGGCGGTCTTGCCCGGGGCGGCCCGGCCTTCGCCGAGGTCGGCGGCGGCCGTTCGAGCCTGCTCGAACGTCGCCCGACGCAGATACGGAACGCCCTTCGGTCGGATGCACATGATGCGGCCGGCCGGATCGCCCAGATAGAGTGTCCTATCGCGGGGGTTACTCACGCCGAGGGACGCGCGAGGAGTGGGCAGCATGCGGATCTGCTCGCCCGTCTCGATGCTGACCTGATAGATGGCGTCGTTCGGCTGGAAGAGGTAGGCAGTGTCCTTCTGCTCGGCCAGGAAGCGGCTTGCCTGCTCGAAGGCCCAGCGCAACGTCCCCATCACCGGGTCGATGGCGTACACGCCGACGGGATCGCCGGGGTAGTAGAGCGAGCCCTTCGTGATCGTGCCGTTCCGCTTGATCGGCACGGGTAGATAGCACTGCCATTGCTGCGTGCCCAGGAGGCGGTCGATGCCGTAGACGGATCGCGCCGTGGTGCCGAAGTAGATCGTTCCCTTGGAGACCAGGGGCTCGGTCAGGATCGCGCCGGGCACGCGGACCACCCATTGCTGCTTCTTATCGGAGAGCCGGACGGCGAACAGGCTGCCGCCGTCGCTCGGGATGTACGCGATGCCCTTCACCACGGCGGGCCGCGCCTTGACGTTCCCCTCCGTGTAGGCCTTCCAGTAGGGCATGGCCGCCTTCTGCTCGCGCTTCAGTCCGCCCAGCCGATCGATCCACTGCTGTTGCCACTCGCGGACCTCGCTGAGCCGATCCGCCTCCCGGTACAGGCGCCGTCCGCCGGGCAGCACGACCACGGCGTACCACTTGAGTCCCTTCTTGGTCGGCTCGAGCACCACGATGCCTTGCTCCACCACGCGCAGGGAGTAGTAGATGCTGTTCACGCTGCCGATGTAGATGGCCTCCTCGTCTGCGATGGGCGGGGACGAGGGCGTGAACGGCAGCTTCATCTTCGAGAGCAGCCGCCCGCTGCGTCGATGAAACACGAGGATTTCCTTCGGCGTGGCCACGCACGTGCGAAGCACCGTGGCTCCCTCGTTGCCGATCGGATGGCAGGGCCGAAAGATCCCGAAGGGCGGTTCGGTGACCGGGGCGTTCCAGCGAAGCAATCCCACGTCCGCGTCGATGGTATAGACGACACCGAGATCCGTCACGGCGTAGAGGTTCTCGTCCTCCAGATACAGCCTGGAGATCTGTTCTCCCTGCCGAAGCGGGATCGGGCACTGCCAGTACTTCACCAGCCCGGCCGGCTCCAGCGCGGCGTCGTCGACGAGGTCCGTGGCGCGGGCCTCGTGGGACCCCGAGGCCAGGCCGGCTGTCAGCACGGCGATCACCGGCGCGATCCGTGTCATGGGTCGTACTCCTGTTATCGCGAACCGTCTTCGGGTGGGGGGACGCCCGGCGTACCCTTCACATCAAGATAGTCGGCCAGATTGACCTTGTGGCTGCACTCGAACTCGGCCAGACGATCGATTCGTTCGATGTCCTGGGCGATTCGCTGGGCGAGCTTGAAGACGCAGGGCCTGCCCTCGCGCCGGTCGATGAGATCCCGTCGCATCTCCTGCCAACTTCCCTCATACAACTCGTCGCGAAGGACCAGGAGCACATGATCTTCGCGCTCCAACGTGGTCAGGAATCGGGCGACCGGCCCGTCTGGAACTCGACCGGGATCGGCAGGTGCGTCGGACACCGGCGGCACCTCCTGGAGTATTTCTCATTGAAACGCCGATGAAAGAAGAGGTCAAGCACGGCGCGAGCGCTGTGCCCGGCGTTCGCGCGCTGCGGTCGAGAAACGGATGTCCTTATCGAGAGGCGCTGCGTCCGCGTCCAACGACGCCCAGCCGGGTGCGTCTTGCAATGCCGGATTGCCCGGTGGTATGATGCAGACGACTCTATGGCCGGGACTTACGTCATCGGAGGGACGGGGCGCCGGTCCCGGGAAATACATGCGGAACACGGGCTCCGAACCGCTAGGGAGAGCGATGTCGGAGCAAGGCGTAATGCGGCAGTGGCTCGAGTCGAGCCATGCTCGTCAGTCGCAGGATGGTGACGCGAAAGGAGGCGCGCCGTGAGTACGG
>CAZKCX010000784.1:0-2935 GCA_964550865.1 uncultured Planctomycetales bacterium | reverse complement strand
GTACGGTCTGCTCGGGCTGGTAACCGGTGCGGCCGTCGTCGTGCCCAAGAGCGTTGACATCCGGATGGTGCTGTGCAACCTGGCCCGGTTCTACGCCCATGAGTCGTGCGGGCAGTGCACCCAGTGCCGCGAGGGCACGAGCTGGATGTACAAGATCGCCAAGCGGATTCTCGACGGTGCGGGCAGGCCGGAGGATCTCGACCTGTTGATCGACGTCAGTCGGAACATGGGGATGATGCCGGGCCTGAACATCTGCGGCCTGAGCGACGGGGCGGGTTGGCCGATTCGCAGCGTCGTCGAGAAGTTCCGCAAGGAGCTGGAAGAGACGATCGCCGCGCAACCGGCCGACGCGGCCGAGACGCGGCTGGAGGAGATCAACCCCGCGTTCTACGAGGGCGCGGGACGCTTGGACGGAAGCTGAACTGCTTGTGAAGGTGGTTGGGCGGTTCGAAGAGCTTGGGTGGCCCACCTCTTGAGAGGTGGGGGACACGAATTCGAATGGGTATTCGGGTCCCGAGCGGCTAAGGACGCGTGCCGCCCCGTCGAGGCGGCTGGGCCACATGGGGCACCCATGAAGCGTTGGTTCCGATCGCAACGAGGGTTCGGCGGGTCGGTAGACGGCTAGGGACGTACGGTATGCCGACGATTACCATAGACGGGCAACAGGTCGAATGCCGCGAGGGCATCAGCGTGCTGCAGGCCGCGCTCGATGCGGGCTTCAACATCCCCCACTATTGCTACCATCCGGGGTTGAGCATCGCGGCCTCGTGTCGACTCTGCCTCATGGAGATCAAGATGCAGGACCCCCGGACGGGGGACCTGGCCTGGTCGCCCAAGCTCACCCCGAGCTGCCAGATGCCCGTTAAGGACGGCATGGAGGTCCGCTTCAACAGCGATATGGTCAGCAACGCCAATCGCCACGTGATGGAGTACCTCCTCCTGAATCACCCGCTGGACTGTCCGGTCTGTGATCAGGCGGGCGAGTGCTGGCTGCAGGACTACAGCCTCCAGTTCGGGGCGGCCGCGTCGCGCATGGTCGAGCCGAAGCTCAAGAACCCGAAGAAGGACATCGGCGCCCACACGCTGCTGTACCAGGACCGATGCATCCTCTGCACCCGCTGTGTGCGATTCTGCCGCGAGGTCGCCGGCACGAGCGAGCTGTGCGTCGTCAATCGCGGCCACAAGAACGAGATCGACGTCTTCCCCGGCGAGCCACTGGCGAATCTGCTGCAGGGCAACGTGGTGGACATCTGCCCGGTCGGGGCGATGCTCGACAAGAAGTTCCTCATGACCCAGCGGGTGTGGAACCTGCAGTCCGTCGAGAGCGTCTGCCCGATGTGCAGCCGGGGCTGCACCATCCGCATCGACCACAACGCCGGCAAGATCTGGCGCCTCAAGCCGCGGTTCAATCCGCACGTCAACGCCTGGTGGATGTGCGACATCGGCCGTTTCTGCTGGGACCTGATCTACGACGAGCGCCGCCTGACGGGCCCGACGATTCGGCGCGGGGGGGCGCCCCAGCCGCTCGAGTGGGAAGACCTGCGGGAGATCGCCAGGACGCACCTCGGCAAGATCGGCGAGATCGACGAAGGCACGCACGTCGGCGTGGCGATGTCGCCGTTCATGAGCTGCGAGGAGGCGTGGCTGCTCGCCTCGTTCATCAAGGAGATCGCGCCGAAGGCGATGTTCGCGGTCTTGCCGTCGCCCCGCGAGGGGCAGGACGTCCTCTTCCCCGCCGGCGCAAGCCGCGAGGACGCGAAGTTCATCATCAGCGCCGAACGGGCGCCGAACCGCGAGGGCGTCGAGAGGGTCATCCTCGCCGCCAGCGGACGGCACGCGACGTCGTACGAGGATTTCGTCGCGGAGATCGGCAGCGGTCGGATCACCGGTGCCTGGATCGCCGCCGGCTGGACGTCCGCCGCGAGCGATACCGAGCTGGTCAAGGCCGCCGAGCATTTGGAGTATCTCGTCGTGCAGTCTTACTTGGAAGGCCTGCTCGTCGATTCGGCGAATCTCGTTCTGCCCATGTGTGCCTGGGCCGAGCGTGAGGGCTCCTTTATCAACGACCGGGGATTGCTCCAGCGATTTCAGCGGGCCGTCCCCCCGCCGAGTGGATTGCTCCCCGACGGCCAGTACCTGTTTGCGTTGGCGGGGCACACTGGGCTATACCAAGCGGGCCGCGTGCGTCAGATGATGGCCGCGGACGGAATGAGCGAATTCGAGTCGGTGCACGAAGTGCCGGCCGAGCCGATGCACGCACACTAACGAACTGAGATGCTAGGCAACATCATCACCGACATCCTGACCGACGCCGATCTGGGCTTTCCGATCCTACTGATGATCGTGCTCATCGCCGTTTACATGGGGCTGGTGGCCTACTCGACGTTCTACGAGCGGAAGGTGGCGGCCTGGATCCAGGATCGGTACGGTCCGAACCGCGCCGGTCCGTACGGATTGCTGCAACCCATGGCCGACGGCCTGAAGTTCTTCGTCAAAGAGGACTTCCTGCCCGACCACGCCGACAAGCCACTGTTCCTGATCGCGCCGGCGCTGGCGTTCGGCGTTGCCTTGCTCGGCATCGCGGTGATCCCCTGGGGCGGATACCTCCAGTGGTTCGGCAGCGATCCGATCCCCGTGCAGGTTGCGAGCATCGACATCGGCCTGCTCTATCTGCTGGCCTTGGGTGCGATGAGCGTCTACGGCGTGACGCTCGGGGCGTGGGCGAGCAACAACAAGTACTCGTTCTACGCGGCGATCCGCTCGGCGGCCCAGACGCTGAGCTACGAGGTCCCGCTCGGGTTGGCGATCCTCGTGGTGGTCCTCGCGTGCGGCGCGCTTCGGTTGGAGGACATCGTGGCCGTGCAGGTCGCGGACACGTGGAACGTCTTCCTGCATCCGATCGCGTTTCTGCTGATGTTCGTTTGCGCCTTGGCCG
>CAZKCX010000783.1:0-2961 GCA_964550865.1 uncultured Planctomycetales bacterium | reverse complement strand
GACGCGGACTTCGCCTTTTACTACTGCCTGCTCGTCACGCCCGTGCCGCTGCTGCAGCGCTGCCACGCCTACAAGGACAAGGTCGCCCAAGGCGCGAGTGCCAACGCGGGCTTGTTCACGTACCCCGTGCTCCAGGCGGCGGACATCCTGATCTACAAGAGCCACCTCGTGCCCGTCGGCCAAGACCAGAAGCAGCATGTCGAGATCACGCAGGACATCCAGACCAAGTTCAACCAGCAATACGGCGAGGTCCTGGTCCGACCCGAGCCGCTCATCCGTGAAGAGGTAGCCGTCGTGCCCGGAATCGACGGACGCAAGATGTCCAAGAGCTACGGCAACGCCGTGGAGCTGTTCATCCCGGAAAAGCAGATTCGCAAGAAGATCATGTCGATCGTGACCGACTCGACGCCCGTCGAAGACCCCAAGGACCCCGACCAGTGCAACGTGATGGCACTGCTGCGACTCGTCGCCGCCGACGAGGAGCGGGCCGAATGGGAAGAGCGATACCGCGCCGGCGGTATGGGTTACGGCGAGGCGAAGAAGCGCCTGTTCGAGCTCTTCGTCGAGAAGCTAGGGCCCGCAAGAGAAAAATACGAAGAGCTTCGCCAGAACATGGACTACGTTGAGGAGGTGCTCCGCAAGGGCGGTGAGCGGGCGCGGTCCGTCGCGACCGAGGTGATGAACGAGGTCCGCAAGGCCACCGGAATCCGAACGAGCCGGTGAGGACCGCAAGCCGAACGACGAGGAACCTTGAATCTGAAGGTCGCGGCCTGAGCTCGGATGGGGAAGGCGACCTCTCGGCGTACCACTCTCGCAGCGAATTCGTGTCCCCCATCGCTGGAGCGATGGGCCACCCCGTACTCGGGAGTGCGGCCATCGGGTAATCCGGAACGGGGCGTCTCGACGCCGCATGCAAGAAGCAGCGCACACGATGAGTGACGAGTACCGCGTCCAACTCGACATCTACAACGGTCCGCTCGATCTCCTGCTCTACCTGATCCGTCGGGAAGAGGTCGACATCTACGACATCCCCATCGCGCGGATCACCGAGCAGTACATGGCCTACGTCGAGGTGCTTCGCCAGATCGATCCCAATGCCGCGGGAGAGTTCCTCGTCCTGGCGAGCATGCTCATGGAGATCAAATCGCGGACCCTACTGCCCCGTCCGCCGGTGGAAGAGGAGGAGGACTTCGAGGACCCCCGGCTCGAACTCGTCCGCCAGCTCCTCGAGTACAAGAAGTTCAAGGACGCGGCCGAACACCTTCGGGAATCGGCCGAGACGCGGGCCCAGCGATTCGCCCGGCAGCCGGCCGAGATCCAGCCGGATTCCCGAGACGACGTCGAGATCGAGTCGCTCGGCATGTGGGACCTGGTCGAGGCCTTCCGCGAGGTCATGACCAGGGTGGGACGCCTCGTCCCCCACGAGATCCAGTACGACGACACGCCCGTCGCCCTCCACGCCGCCGACATCGCCGATCGCCTCCAGCGCGAAGACGGAAGTATGGAGTTCGCCCGTATCTTCGAGGGGCGAACGCGGAGCGAGTGCATCGGGCTGTTCCTCGCCCTGCTCGAGCTGATCCGGCAACGTCGCGTGCGGGCCGAACAAGAGGAATCCTTCGGTCCGATCTACATCCACCTGCTGAGCACCGAGCCGATCGTCAGCGGTCAAGCCGGTGTGGCGGCCTTCGGCACGCAACAGATGCCGGAACCGGAGGACGAAGCCGACCGCGAGGAGGTCCCCGAAGGCAAGCCGGCATCCTCGATCGAATCCCAACCGGACGAGGATCGCGAGACCGCCGTCCCGGATTCCTTCGACGACGTGGATGAGGACGACCTGGGAGAGATGCCGGAAGTCCCGGAACTCGGAACCCTCACCCATTCGGCGCATGAGGGGGCCGAATCCAAAGACGCCGCCTCCCCCGGCAAGGGGCAAGAGCACTCTCGTGAACAAGACCAAGAGATCCCAGAGGAGGGCGAATCCTCGGAGATGGGTCCTGAGCGGCCCAACACGAGCGATACGGGAGAACCGCCCTGAGCGAGACGGCCTCGCCCGCCCGCTGGGAAAAACCAAGAAAAACAGAGACCCGCGCAAGATCCCAAATAATACGAGAGGAAATAGCTTCTAGCAAGCCTCTGTCGCGACAGGATTTCGCATCCGCCTCACCCGACACGCGGTTGCATAACGGACTCGCAATGCTACAATGTCGTTAAATTTCTTGCCTCGTGGGGTGTTTCGTGCTATACTAAGTCCTAACTTCAGCAACGGACCGCGTAGGTCTGCCTCAACAGGTGGAGAGTTCCCGAAAGTGACAACGCAACGAGCCGTCCAATCGAGCTTCTGCGCTATCGGTCTAGCCTCGGTTCCCGCAATGCTGCTAACCCTGGGCTGTGTGGGCTCGGTCGGCCTGGACAGCGAGCTGCTGACCAGCCTGGGTCTGGATCCGATGCTGATACAGGACGACGGCGGCAACGTAGTGATCGCCTACGTCAACAACACCGATTCCCCTGTGCAATGGCGGATTAGTTGGCAGCTGGCCGGTAGCGATGAGCCGAGCTCTCTCGCCTTGACGGTCCAACCCGGTGAAACCCGAGTGCTGTCCGTCGAGGGGACAGTGGTTCGACTCGCCGTGGGCAGCCTCGACGGCTGGGCCCTCGCCGCCGTGGTGGACCCGACCGGAGCCAATCCAAAGACGGTGACGTTCAGCCAAGGGGCGCTCGATCGAGGGGTCGATTTCGAGAGCGGCGATATCATCCGATACGTCATCGCCCCCTCCGACAACGGGCGCTACACGATATCGGCCGACATCTCCCACGGCGGGTAACCCCCTTTCCGCACGCGTTCTTCCACGCCCAACGCCTTCGAAGCGGCGCATCCTTGCTGCCTTTCGCATGGCGACGCATTTGCGCGAACTGAGTCTCTAGCTAACTCCGGTTACTAGCTCCTTGCGGGTCATGGCTTTT
>CAZKCX010000782.1:0-2963 GCA_964550865.1 uncultured Planctomycetales bacterium | reverse complement strand
GGCGTCTCTACGGGGGACCCAAGCCGTTGTATCCGCTTACGTACAACAACTGGTACACGACGCGGTTCGACCTCGACGGGGCGTTCCTGAAGCGGCAGATTGCCGCGATGGGGCCCTATGACTTCGATCACTTCATCATCGACGCCGGTTGGTACAAGTACGTCGGGGCGTGGGCGCCGGACCCCAAGAAGTTCAGGCCGGGGCAATTCGAGGCCATCTGCCGATCGATCAAGGAGAAGGGCGCCGGCGTCGGCATCTGGTCGTGTCCGCAGTTCGTGCACGCCCCGAAGGACGAACCGCCGCCCGAGGCCGACGTCCCCGGCTTCTACCGCAAGTTCATCGACGGACACCTCCTTGACCTCGCCGGCTGCGGGTTCACCCAGCGCTTGCTGGATCACGTCGCCGAGCTGCGCGAGCGCTATCACATGGACTGGTGGAAATACGACCAGGACGTGTTCACGCAGCAGACGCGTCATGGCCTGATGAAGAACGTGATTGCGTTTCAGGACGCCCTCGTTGCGGTCCGCAAGGCCCACCCCGATCTGGTCATCGAGAACTGCCAGAGCGGCGGGCGGATGATCAACGAGCTGACGCTGCTGCTGGCCGAGAGCCAGTGGCTCAAGGACGGCGGCCACAACGGGCTGATACATGCCCGCTCGAACATCTCGGTCGCCCTCGGCTCGATGGAGTTCGTCCCGCCGTGGGCGGCCAACCGCTGGACGAACAACTTCCAGCGTATGCCCCCCGCGAACGACGAGCTGACGCGCTTCTACTGCCGCAGCGCGATGGCGGGCACGTGGGGCATCGTGGCCGACCTGCCGAAAACCCCTGATCGCCAGCGCGAGGTCATCTTGCGCGAGATCGAACACTACCACCGACTGAACGAGCTCAAGGCCAGCTACCTTTACGACCTCGTGCTACCCGTTCGCCGTGGGGCCGTCGCGGGCGTGACCTTCTACGCCGAGGACCTCTCCCGCGCGGCCGTTCTGCTCTATCGATGGGACCGCAAGGGCGCGTGGGATCACCGCATCCGTTTCTCTCAGCCGCTTGGTGCCGGTACGTACACGATCCGCGATGTGGACGGCAAAGAGTCCCGCCGCCTGACGTCCGAGCAAATCGCCCGCGACGGCGTCGGCGTACGCTTCGACGAGAAGCGTCTGTCGGCCCTGATCTTCTTGGAGAAGTAGCCTCATGGCTGCAACGCGACAAGAGGTCCAGCGAAGGCCCCGGCCTGTAGGGCGCGGTCAAGAGCTTCACGAGGACCTTTCGATCGTGATCCCAAGCGACGCAACCCGCATGACGGCCTGACCAGCCCCGTGACCGATAGTCTCGCCGCCAAATATTTATATATATATTCGTCACAGAATTTGTATAAGCGTGTTACTCATGTATAACTGATGTCCTGGGGCAAATGTGCTGGGCCCGCCCGATTTCTCCCTGTGAGTCCGACATCACACAAGCCGAAGCGAATCACATTAAGTTAAGTATTTATAACAACGTAGGCCTGCTATCGAATGATCAGGTCCGAGGCCTTTGAGGGAATTCCCCGCAGACAGGCCGTGCTCAGTTGTGTTAAGTGGCGGGCTCCCGTAGTCGATCGATGATGTAGGAGTGTCGAATCTGTCGGTAGGTCCCGCGGGCCGCAAGCCAGAGGACGTGGTCCTCTCGCTGGGAGACCTTTCGACTGGACAAACGGGGCAGGCTGTTCGGATCGGAAGACCCGACTGGCCATGGGGTGCCATTGCCGATGCCCAGGACAAACGAGGAAGCCAAGAGTCTGCACGAAAAGATTCTGGCGATGATCGAGGGAATCGTCGTGATGCCCACCACGGCGAGCATTCCTCTCCGCATCTTGGAGCTTCAGCGCGTACCCACGGCCAACAACGCACACTACGCCGAGGCGCTGAAGGCGGACCCGAGTCTTTGCACGAGACTCTTGGCGTTCGCCAATTCGGCATGGTTTCACCCGACGAAGCCCATCACGAGGGTCTCCGATGCCATAGCCATGATCGGTCTGAAGAAGACCGTGTCTCTGGTGCTGGCCACCGCCCTCTCCGGCATCCAAGACAGCCTGAACCTATCACCGAAGGTCAAGCAAAGCTTCTGGGAGATCGCTATTCTCAAGGGCGTGGCGGCGCGGGAATGCTCCCGCCACTTGCGGAGCGAGTATGTCGAGGAGGCCTTCGTTTGCGGGATGATTCAGGATATCGCGCTGCCCATCCTTTATGCCGCGGCACCCTCCCGCTGGCTCACAGGGAGAGAGCTGATCGAGTCCGAGAGTCAGGGGCAACGAGGAAGGGGCAGAGAGGCCCTCCTGTACGGAGCCAGCCATGCCGAGTTGGGGAAAATGCTGTTGCAGCACATCGGCCTGCCCACCCTCTATTCGGTCGCCACGGAGACCCACCACGACGGTGCGGACCTTCGTTGTGCCACGGCGGAGGACGCGCTCGCCAAGAGCCTGGAATTCGCGGCGATGCTACCCCACACCGCCAATGAGCGCATCTGGGCAGGCGCGAAATTCGAGCGCTTCTTCGACAAGAAAGGCTACGGAGATCAATTGGACATCTCCCCCAGTAGCCTATTCGTCGATGTCGAGCGCCGATACGAGGAGATGCAGCGCGTTCTATCAAGGGGGGGGACAACCGATTCGGCCATCCAACAGTGTCTCCACCAGGCCGGTCAGGAGGTGGCCATGGCCATGGAGCTGTTGATCGGCGAATCGTATGGTACGAGAGCCACCGCGCATCCCGCCGCACAACCGCCGGAGGCCACGCCTCCCGAATCCGAGTGAAACCTCGTCGACCGGACGGAATTGCGAAGGACGGAACCGGATCAGCGAAGTGCCCACCGGCGTGAACACACGACGTCCGCCTTCTGCTAGACGAAGAACCGTTTCATCGTAATCCCGAGAACTGAGTCTCTGCTTGACTCCGGTTGCTAAGTTTGGTATATGTTAGGTATTA
>CAZKCX010000781.1:0-2965 GCA_964550865.1 uncultured Planctomycetales bacterium | reverse complement strand
AGTCTGCTGGACATCTATCCCACGCTCGTCGACTTGTGCGGGCTGCGGAAGAACGACGCGCTCGAGGGCGTCAGCCTACGGCCGCTACTCAAGGATCCCCGGGCCCAGTGGGACCGACCGGCGCTGACCACGCACGGCCGGAACAACCACTCGATTCGATCGCAGCGGTACCGTTACATCCGGTACTCGGACGGAACGGAGGAGCTGTACGACCGCCAAGCCGATCCGATGGAGTGGAACAACCTCGCCAAGGACCCGAAGCTGGCGTCCGTCAAGGCGAAGCTCGCCGCGTGGTTGCCGAAGAAGAACGTTCCGGAGAGCTACCGCGAGAGCAAGCGGAAGGGAAAGGGCAAAGCCAAGGCGCAACGGTCGGGAGGTCGTGGTGCGAAGGACCGGAAGCGCGGCGGCAAGACGAGACAAAGGTAGAACCGGCCTGACCCGCACAGAGCGTGCCGTCTGCTGCGGGGTGCCCTCGACGGACGCGGCTCCTGCAGAGACCCCGACCCGGCAGGGCGTTCTATTCACCTCGCACCTCGACGGCGTGCCGTGACGGGCCCTGAATCAGATGCTCGGGGAAGGGCTGACGCTCGTCCTTTCGCTCGATGGAGCAGTTGACGAACGAGATGTCCTCGGCGTTGTCGACCTCGACATGGGGGATCGTCCCGTCCGTATCCGCCCGCCAAACGCAGTTCCTGAATGTGACCCCGCGCAACGGCCGGCGGATCTCGCTGAAGAGGATGGAGCGCTGCGGCGACCGGGCCACGACGCGATCAAAGAGGATCCTCTGCATCTTCCCCTTACCGTGCCTCTCTTGGATGGATACGCGGTAGGCTTCGCCGCTCCACTTCTCCCCCGGCAACCGCATCAGATTCATCCGGATGTCCCTGTAGGTGATATCGGAGTACGTCGCCCCGTCGCGCATCCACAGGGCGCAGCCGCGGGAGGAGTCCACGATTTCGATGTTCTCGAAGAGAACGTCATGGATGTCGTATCGGCTCTCGGTGCCGATCTTGCACGAGGTCTTACGCGTCATGATGAGGCAGTCCTTTGCCGCAATATGATGCGCGGCTTGTCGAATCCCCAGACCGCCCGTGGCCTTGACGGCGATGGCATCATCGCCGCTGTAGATGAAGCATTCCTCGATCCGCACGTTGTCGGACATATCGGGATTGATGCCGTCGGTGTTGGCGAGCCGCCAATCACCGAGGACCTTCACCCGGGAGATCTTGACGTCGCTGCACCCGATCAGGTGCACCGTCCACGCACCGGGATCGCGCAGGAACACATCGCTCATCTCGAATCGCCGGCACGAGAGCGCGTCGATCAGACGCGCCTTCACGCCGTGTTTCTTCTGTAGGACATGGCCGAGGCCGTCTATGATGCCCTGGCCGCAGATCTTCGCCTCCTCCGCGCGATCCACCAGGATCAAAGCGAGACGACCGTGGGCAGCCTTGTAGTCCTCGGGCCGACCCGTTCCCCGAAGCACGGCCCCCGCGGCGAGGTGCAGCGTGACGCGATCCTTGAGGTGAATCACGCGCGAACGATGGATGCCGGCGCGGAGGTGGACGGTGCCGCCTCCGGCCGCGGAGAGTCTGTCTACGGCCGATTGGATGCGCCGCGTGTGCTCGGCGACCGATCCATCGTTGGGAGTGATGGCGATCACGTCTGGGGCAGAGGCGTCGGACCCAGGCAAACGAGGCTCCGGGAAGAGAAAGAGATACGGCAGGCCGTCGGCCTTGACGATGCGCGGCGCATGGTCCGCCACCTGGAAGCTGACGCCGTGTGCATCGGCCTTCACATCCGCGCTGTATCGCCTCGGACGGAGAAAGAAGGAGGCCTGCGAGGCGGCGGCAGCGCGAACGGTGACCTGCACAGGCCCGCGGGTCCAGAATCGCGCAACGTACGTCTTCTGCAGGCGGGTTCCCGGCTCGATCGGGACGGATTGCCCATCCACGGTCACCTGGTAGGGTGCGTCCGCCGCGATTTCGGGGGAGGGCATCGCGACACGCGAGTCCGCGTGAGCCTCATCGCTGCCGGCGGATGCAGCGAAAGGAATCGCGAAGCAGAAAAACAAGTAGGCCAGTACCGTGCGTATGAGCATTGGACGGTTATCTCCCGGTTTCATGTCGACCACTCTTGCCTGACGGACGCGCGACGCTCCTCACCTTTGCGCAGCGCCTAGTCATGATGGATACGGATTGTGATCGGCCGATCGGCGGTGAGCTCCAGCCAGACCACGAGGCCCGTACCGTTCAGCTTTTGGAAGCGTGCAACACGTGACTTCGCGTTCGCTCCGTCGACGGAGACGGAGACCTTCTCCGACTTGCCGTCCCAATCCTCGATAACGAGCGCCGGGTTCACGATCGGACGCTCCGGCGAGCCCTTGAGCACCACGTCGAAGCCCGAAGCTTTCGCAGCGGCCTTTCGTCGAAGCCTGTAGGCCCGCTCCGCCGGGTCGAATGCGCCGCCATCGAGGCCGGGCGACTTCACCTCGAGCGCCGGCGGCGAGAGCCACGATCGCACGAGTCGCACGACCTCGCCGGGCTTCCTCGCCGTCAGGCCCGTCAGCAGGAGCTTCGTGTACCTGTGTCGCTCGGGGTCGCGGATCTTCCAGCCGACGGGCTTGGACTCCCTCGGCTTGGCAATCCACGACAGCGAGGTGTGCGTCGGCCGATCGTGCTTCGTGGCGACGCGGGTCCAGTTCTTGTCCTGAGAGATGGGCCAGTGATCCCAGCAGTTGAACCGGGAGTTCGGCGCGTGGCCGCCGAAGATCGAGATGCTCGCCTCGTCGGGGGCGATCGCAACAAACGGTCTTCGCTTCGCCTTCAGGTTGATGATCTCGATACACGCGTCGGGGACGTCGGCGGTGCGCGTCGGCTTGCCGGGCGCGTCCCAGACGTAGTCGGAGGTCTTGCCGGCGAGGTTTGCAATCGTGACGGCGGTCGTCTCGAGGTTATCCTCGGGT
>CAZKCX010000780.1:0-2972 GCA_964550865.1 uncultured Planctomycetales bacterium | reverse complement strand
CGAAGTTGCTGGGATCGTTGTTGGCGTTGTTGCCGTCCAGCGGGTGGTTGTTCGTCGCGTTGAACCAGTGGTCCCAAACGGCCTGCCAGAAGTTACGCCGCACCCGGTGCCCGAGTGGCTTGGACCAA
The DNA here is from genome assembly GCA_964550865.1 of uncultured Planctomycetales bacterium. Lineage (GTDB taxonomy): Bacteria > Planctomycetota > Phycisphaerae > UBA1845 > JAFGLZ01 > JAFGLZ01. The sequence continues at coordinate 2,844 of CAZKCX010000780.1, read as the reverse complement.
TCCCGGTCGCGGTAGTCGAACTCGTACAGCGCGAGCGTGTCTTTGAAGTGCCGCAGGTCCGGTTCGCGGTTCAGGTCGAAGTCCGGCCGGCCGACGCCGACGATTCGGGCGGCGCGGCTCCGCATGTAAAGGTTCACCAGCGTGAAGATTGTGGGCCATTCGGCGGACTCGGCATCGGTTCGCCCACGGTCGTCCAGCAGGTCATTCGTGAACGACGACGGCATCTCCGGCAAGCGCCCCGCCTTGCCGTCATAGACGAGCACGGCCGCCTCCGCATGAGGAGGCTGCTTCCCGGCAGGGTCCGCCGTCCGGTCACTCCATACGTCGATGAAGAGCAGACAAGGCTCCAGCGGCGGCGCGGCCGGGAAGTCGCTCGGGTATCGGCAACGGAAGCGACCCGAGGAGACCGACGCACGGGTGACACACATCTCCGCGTGGCTCGTCGTCACGCGAATCGTGACGGGCGACGGACCGACGCGACGGATGCGTCCCGCAATCGTCACGTCCCCGTGGCGAACGTCGTGGATGGCCGACGGAACGACCGTCTCTCGGAGGGATACCGGTGCCTGCGTCGGGGCGTTCCTCGCCGCGCAAGCGACAGAGAAGACGGTCATCAAATGCAGGATGCTCAGACCAATCGAATGGAGCTCTCGGCTACCCACGTTCGTTCGCCACCTCCTGGGTTCTTGGCGTCGTTGGACTCGGATCAATGGCGCGTCGGAGCGCTCTGAGGATCCTGCGGAATCACGACAACGATTCCGAGATAGCCGTCCACGGTTACGCGATCCCCGGTGCGGATCAGGTCCACGGCGTCGGGCACGCCGGTTACGCAGGGACGGCCGTACTCCCGCGCGATGATCGCGCCGTGAATCAGCATCCCGCCGCGACGTTCGACGATGGCCGCCGCCAGCGGCGCGACGAACGTCATGTTGGGGTCGATCGCATCGCAGACGAGGACCTCGTCCACCTTGAAATCGAAAAGGTCGTTGCGATTCCGCACCACCCGAGCCGTGCCGGAGGCGATACCCGGACCCGCGGGCTGACCGGTGAGTTGCCTCGGCTTGAGTCGGTACTGTCGCTGCTGCCGAACGCCCTCGGCAGGTTGCTCGGGGACGAACGAGGGGTCCCGCAGCGCGCTTGCCACGTTCTCCGGCGTCAGGGGTCGAATACCGGTCATTCCTCGGCCGGCCAATCGAGCGCGTCCTTCATCCGTGGCCGCGTGGAGATGCGCTTCGATCCGGCCCAAGTGGATGTTGTCGTCATCGCGGAGGCGGTAGCTCGCCCGGGCAAGCTCGAGCAGTTCGACCGCGCGGGCCCGCTCTTCCCCTTGGAAGCGGGATAGGAATTCCTCTACGAGCGACTCGGTGGACTTCTTGCGCGCATCCGGTTTGCCCGGAGCCCGTCTGGACATCTCCAAGAGAAGCGAAACCAGCCGCTCCCGCTGGCGTTCCTCGACGGCCGCTCCCCCCGATCGGTCCCCGAAGTCGTCGAGAAACGCGCGAAGATCTCGCATGAACGGTGCCTCGGGGTCCAAGGCACCCAGCTTCGCCCGCTCGGCAAGCTGCGGATGCGTGCGCAGTTGGCCGGCCAGGTCCTCCAATCTCCGGTTGCGTTCCAAGCTGACCATCTCCGTGCCTCGCAACAGATCCACGAACTGGTACGGGTCGGCCGGACGCATGGTGTCGTTGTAGACCTGCCCGAACAAGCGGGCACCGTGGGCGAACGGGATGAACTCGTCCCAGTACACGTCCAACCACTTCTGATGCACGTCTCGCCGCGCCTGGATCTCGTCGGCCAATCTTCCGTCCTCGAACGGTGCCGGATCGATGTGCCCGAGACGATCCGCTTCCTCGATCATTTGGGGGATCAGCTTCCCCTCGATCTTCGTGCGAAGCGCCCGAAGATTGTCGAAGCTCCGCCGGAGGCTCAGGTACCAGCGTCGATCGGCATCTTCCTCTCCGGCCCCAGGGGTCGTGATCGCCCGGGACTGAAGGACCGTAAGTGTGCCGTTCGCCATGGTCCACTCGACGTCCTGCGCCGAGCCGAAGAGCGCTTCGCACCGACGGGCCATGTCGTAGACCTCGGAGACCTGCGGATCTGCAAGCGGCGGTTGCGAGGCTTGCGCCTCGGGCAGGAGTCTGAGCTCAACACCGTCGCCGACGGGCACCATCGCCTCCCGCCGATTGGCCGGGCGATGCGAAACCACCCGCCCGGAGTCTCGTTCGAGGATCCAGCGATCGGGTTCCACGGTGCCATCCACCAATCCCTGATTCAATCCGTGCACTGCCTCGATCACGGCCTGGCTGTCATCGGTCGGGTTTCGGCAGAACGCCACACCGGAGGAGTCTCCGCTCACGAGCTCTTGGACCACAACCGCCATGCGACTCGCTTCGACGTCAAGCGAGAGCTCCTGGCGATAGAGGAGGGCCGCGTCGGACCAGAGGGATGCCCAGACCAATCGGATCCGGTCAAGGATCTCGTCGGCGCCGCGGACGTTGACGTACGACTCGTGCAGGCCGGCGAACGACGTCTGGGAGGCGTCCTCACCCGGCGCGGACGATCGGACCACCACAGGGTTGTCGGCGAATTGCCTCGTGAGGCGTGGCTGGAGCGATTCGATGAGGTCCGGGGGGATCGGTGTCGTCACGAACATGTTGCGGATGCGCAGCGAGGCATCCCACATCTCCTCCCATCGCATCTCGCGGAAGTCCTTTCGGTTGATCTCCAAAAGGATGCGCTCTCGCAGACCCGTCAGGCCGACATACCGATCATACGCATCGGTCGTGACGCAGACGCCCCTGGGCACGGTGATTCCGTGCCGGAGCATCCTCCCCAGAGCCAAGG
>CAZKCX010000779.1:0-2983 GCA_964550865.1 uncultured Planctomycetales bacterium | reverse complement strand
CGTCGAGGATCAACAGCTCCGGCTTGTGCATCATGGCCAGGATCAGCCCGAGCTTCTGCCGCATGCCGCTCGAGTAGTTGCGGATCCGCTTGCCCAGGTCCAGGTCGAACACCTCGGCCAGCCGCTCGGCGTCCGCCCCGCCGCCCGATCCCCGGGCACGGGCAACAAAGCGAATCGTCTGGGCCGCGTTGAGGTGGGGATAGAGCCGGATCTCGCCCGGCAGATAGCCGATCCGGGCGCGGATCTTCGTCGAATCGTGCCAGGCGTCCAGGCCGAAGACCCGCGATGCGCCGTGCGAAGGCCGCAAGAACCCCATGAGGATGCGGATGGTGGTCGTCTTGCCCGCCCCATTGGGGCCGAGGAAGCCCATCAGCCGACCCCTGGGCACGGACCACGTCACGTCATCCAAGGCCCGGGCGCGGCCGTAAAGCTTGCTGACGGATTTGAGCTCGATGACGCTCACGACGACCTCGGGAGGTTTGATGTCCCCTGCGGCACAATCCGAGCGGGCACGATACCAAATCGCTCCCACGCGTGCCACAGACGTTGAGGCCCGATTCCTCCGAGATCCTGGGGGCGCGGCGGCGGGCGCTGTATAATCCGCCTTCGAGCGAGACCCCCGACGAAAGCGGGCGATTCATGGGCCGTATCCGCATCCTGTCCGACCTCTTGGTGAACAAGATCGCCGCCGGCGAGGTCATCGAGCGTCCGGCCAGCGTGGTCAAGGAGCTGCTCGAGAACAGCATCGACGCCGGGGCGACCCGCGCGGACCTCGCCCTGGAGGACGGCGGCAAGCGGCTGATCCGCGTCGCCGACGACGGCTGCGGCATGACCGAGGAAGACCTCGCCCTGGCCGTCCGCCCCCACGCGACGAGCAAGATCGAGACCGAGGACGACCTCTTCGGCATCCGGACGATGGGCTTTCGCGGCGAGGCCCTCGCGAGCATCGCCAGCGTCTCGCAGCTTAGGATCGTCTCGCGCGTGCCCGACGAGCCGGGCGGCAGCGAGATCGTGGCCGCGGGGGATCGGATCGAAGGCCCTAAGCCCGCGCCGGCCTCTCCCGGCACGACGCTCGAGGTCCGCGACCTGTTCTTCAACGTCCCCGCGCGCCGCAAGTTCCTCCGCACGACGAACACCGAGATGGGCCATTTGACCGAGCAGATCATCCGTATCGCCCTGGCAAACCTGCACGTGCACATCACCTGCGACCACAATGGCCGACGGCGATTCGATCTGCCGGCCTGCGCGGGGCCCGAGCTCGGCCCGGGGCTTCGCCGTCGCATCGGCGAGCTCTTCAGCCCCGAGCTGGCCGAGGACCTGATCGAGATCCGCCGCGACGAGCGGGGGCTGGGGATCTACGGTTGGGTCGCGCCGCCGTCGCAGACGCGCGGAACGGCCTCCTGGCAGTACACCTGGCTGAACGGGCGGTTCATCCGTGACCGGTTCGTCCAGCACGCCGTCCGAGAGGCCTATCGAGGCCTGCTGCCGGAAGGTCGGTTCCCGGTCGTGTTCCTCTTTCTCCAGACGGATCCGGCCGACGTCGACGTCAACGTCCACCCGACGAAGATCGAGGTCCGTTTCCGCGATTCGAACCTCGTGCACTCGCAGGTGCTCTCGTCCCTGCGCGAGACGTTCCTCGGGCTCGACCTCTCCCCGGGCCTCGACGAACGGGCGTTCGAACGCCGAGGCCCCGCGGATTCTGCGACAACACCCGGCGCCGCTTCTCCCGGCCCGTCATCGGCAGCGTCCGGGCAGGCATTTCCGCGAGGACCGGGCGCGCAAGCCGGCGGCTCGGGCCACCGCGAGCGCGCCGCGGAGATTCCGTCCGAGCGCGAGCAGCAGATGCGCCAGGAGCTGGCGGAGTACCTCAAGAACCTCCCGCCGTTCCAGCCGAAGCACGTCGAGCCGTCCGAGGACGCCTCGGCGTCACCGACGGATGAACCGACGTCGGTCGGTCGGCGGTTCGAACCGTTGCCGGAGACACCGTCGGAGGGCGCGGAGTCGGCCCCGCCCCAACGCCCCCGGGCGATGCAGTTCCACAACACCTATCTGGTGGCCGAGACGCAGGAGGGGCTGATCATCGTCGATCAGCACGCCCTGCACGAACGCGTGATCTACCAGCAGCTCGTCGAGCGGATCGCTCAGGGCAACCTGGAATCGCAGCGGCTGCTTCTACCCGAGACCGTCAGTGTGACGGCCGACGAGCAGGCGTGCCTCGACGCCTTCGGCGAGCTGTTCCAGCGGCTCGGACTCGAGTTGGTCCCCTTCGGCCCGACGACCGTCGCCGTCCAGGCGGTCCCCTCGGTCCTGCGAGACGACCAGGCCGTCGATTGGGTCCGCCAGCTCCTCGCGCGCCTGGCCGACAAACCCGATCAGTCGACGAGCGACGAGTTCATCCACGAGCTGCTCGACATGATGGCCTGCAAGGCGGCCGTCAAGGCCGGCGACGCGCTCACGCCCGAGGAGGTCGCTTCGCTCCTGGCGAAGCGCTCGACCGTCGAGAAGTCCAGCGCCTGCCCGCACGGGCGACCGACGACCCTCCGCCTGACGCTCCGCGATTTGGAGAAGCAGTTCAAACGGACGTAGCGGTGCGTCTGGTTGCCCGAGCCGCGAGATTCATCTCGCGCGGTCATTCTCCGCGCAGCATGAATACTGCGGCTCGGGCACGTCGCCTCATGCACTTGGTCCCCGTGTTCATCTGCTGGATGCTCCCCAGATGTAGGCGCACCCTTCGTGCTGCTTGACACCACTGGCGGCGGTCCGTACGGTGCGCCATCGGCCCGCGTGGCCGCAACATCAACTTCGATTCACGAACCCGTCACACGAAAAAGGGGAACCGACCATGGCACGACCCGTGACCCTCTTCACCGGACAATGGGCAGACCTGAAGCTCTCGCAACTCGCCGGAAAGGCCAAGAAGTTCGGCTACGACGGCCTCGAGCTGGCGTGCTGGGGCGATCACTTCGAGGTGCAGAAGGCCCTG
>CAZKCX010000778.1:0-2986 GCA_964550865.1 uncultured Planctomycetales bacterium | reverse complement strand
GGCTGCTGGAGAAACTGGGGGTCCGTACGGCATTCCCTATCGCTGTCTGATCCCGAAGGGCCGGGAGAACCTTCTCGTGGCGGGTCGGTGCGCGAGCTTCAGTCAGATCGCCGCGTCGAGCTGCCGCCTCTCGCGGACGATGATCCAGCTCGGCCGCGCGGCCGGCGTCGCGGCGGCGATGGCATCGAAGGCCGACAAGCCGGTGGACAAGGTCGACGTCGAGGCGCTGCGGAAGAAGCTGGAGCTACCCTTCTGATTTGGTAGGAAGCGCTCCTCTTCAGAGCCGTTCGGGTGGCCCACCGCTTGGAGCGGTGGGGTCACGAATCCGCAAGTGTGAATTCATTCGCGTTCCCCACGGCTGAAGCCGTGGGGAACCCACGAGAGACCACGACGGGGCCGAGGATCCGGCTTCGTCCCTCGGCAAGCTCCGCACTTCGCCGTGACACGCGGCTTCGCCGAGGCTACGCCGCGGCAACCGCCCCGGGCTCTGACGATCTGTCATCTTTGATGTGCCGCCGCACGTTGTGCTCGCTATCCCTGAAACGCCCTCAGCGCCGCGTCGATCGCAGCCTTGCCTTGGCTGCACGCGTTGTAGACGTCCTCGATCAGCCACCCGTCGATCATGATCCACCCGCGGTAGCCGCCCTTCCAGAGCGCATCGAGCGAGGCCCGGATGTCGCAGTGCCCCTCGCCGCAGGCCAGGTGCTTCGACGTCCCGCCGAACATCGTCCCATCGGTGTCGGTCAGGTGGACGTGGCCGATGTGCTTGACGCCCAGCTTCCGCAGCATGACCTCCGGCGTGCCCTTGCTGCCCGACATCAGGTCGAAGTGGCTGGGGTCGTAGTTCGTCTTGCAGGCCGGGTGGTCGACGCCCTCGAGGATGCGCTGCAAATGCTCGAGCGTGTGGAAGACAAAGGGCGGCTCGATCTCGAACGACAGCCACATCCCTTCGTCGGCGCACATCCGCGCGGCGTGGCGATAGCTCTCGACACAGTGATCGATCGCCTGGTCGATCGTCTGCTTGCCCAGACCGCCGCCGGGCCAATGACCGATGAAGTCGCAGCCGAGCTTCTTGCACAGCCGGACCTGTCCGCGAAACCCCGCCACCCAGGCCTTGCGTTCCTCCGCGGACTCGGCGAAAGGTCGGCCCGGCACGGACGACTGAATCGTGTACGGCTTAAGTCCGCAGCCGCCGTAGAGCTTCTTCAGCGCGTCGATGGCGCGGTCGTCGTCGGGCGAAGGATAGTTGCCTCTCGGCCAGCCCTGGACGAGCTCAATGCCGTCGAATCCTTCGCGACGGCAGAACGCGAGCACCTCCTCGATGGGATATGTCTTCTTGTAGTGCCCGGACGACGAGGCGAATCCGTTCAATCCCGCCCCGATCTGCCAACCGCGCGTCCCGCCGGCGCGCCGCATCCATGCACGAACGTCCTTCGCGCGGACCTTGTCGGGCCGCTTGGCGTCGGCCGCTCGTGCGGTTTCGATTCCCGCCACGGCGGCCGCGACGGCGGCCGCGACGTGCTTGCAGAACTGGCGTCGCGTCGGCATCGGACTCTCCTTCGAAGTTGGCCGGCCATGCCATCGTGCGGGCGATCTCGCGTAGAGAAGGCGGGCGCCGCCTGGATGGTTCGCGCGGATTATACTCACCAGGCGCGTAGGAAACACGCGATGTCCGGCTACAATGCGGACGTACGGAATGTACATGGAATCAGGATGGCTCGATTGCGCAAGACTGCATTCAAGATCTTTGCCGCCGTCGGCGGCGTGATCGTGGCGCTGGCGTTGGCCGAGGGAGTCGTCCGCGTCATGGAGGCGCAGGCCGCCCCGTCGCCGTCGGTGGCCGTGCACCCCGTCGCGACGGACAGCCTCCGCGACGCGCTCGGGCTCCGCGATCGCTGGGACGCCCTCCCGCAAGACGCGGCTGTAACGCGGATCGCCTTCCTGGGCGACTCGTTCACGTACGGCCTGGGCGTCGAGCCGCACGAGGCCTTCGCCAAGCAGGTGGGCGAGCTGCTGAAGGAGCGGACGAAGCGCTGGTGTGTCACGGTCAATCTCGGCCGACCGGGCGTGGATCTGATCACCGCGTGGGGTCTGCTCAACCAGGTCCGCGACGTCGTGCGGCCGCACGTGGTCGTGCACGTCATGACGCAAGATGATCTGACCGTGGACCTCTACGAAGAGGGCAAGGCGATCGAGGAATACGTCACGGAGCGCCTGTGGCCGAGCCGGTACTCGCGGCTGTTCGATCGGATCGAAACGTCGATTCGCTGGTCCCGCGCGACGCCGCGGATCCTCAACAACCTTCGCGGCGGGGCGACCGAAGCCCAGCGCCAGCGGGCGTGGCGGATCGCGGAGTTCCAGATCCGCGCGATCCGGCGGCTCGTCGAAGAGGCGGGTGGGGTCTATGTGCTCGTGCGATTCCCGTGCTTGCGCTGGATGGGCGAGCCGGAGAGCTATCCGCTACGTGAGACGCGCCAGAAGACGGCCGCCTTGGCCGAGAAGCTCGACGTGCCGTACGTGGATCTGTTCGACGCCTTCGCCGGAAAGGATCCGGCGGCGATGTGTCTGACGCCGAGCGACGATCATCCCACGCCCGAGGGGCACAAGATCGCGGCGGAGGCGATCGCCGACTTCCTCGTCGGCGAGGTCCTGCCGGGGATCGAGCCGGGCGCGACGAGCCGACCGACGTCGCGACGGAGCCCGGCTGCGATTCGGAAGGCAGAGATCCGCCAGTATGAGAGGATCCTCGAGCTGGATCCCACGTGCGAGAGCGCGCGGTTCTGGCTCGAACGTGCCCGGGGCGGGCGATAGGACTCGGCGCCGCCGTAGCACGGCCATCTTGGCCGTGAGTTCTCGTAGCATGGGCATCTTGCCCATGAGTTATTGTGGCACGGCCGCCCCCGGCCGTGAGTAGCTGCATTTGCTCCCAGTCGAGGGCGACTGGGCCACATTTCCGTCCGCAGCTTGTGGCACGGCCATGCTTGTC
>CAZKCX010000777.1:0-2998 GCA_964550865.1 uncultured Planctomycetales bacterium | reverse complement strand
AGAAAAGGCTTCCCACTCTCGGCGGTCGTGGACTGATGCGAAACACAAGCGATGGCGGGCAGGTTCCGCGCGCCGACCCGGATGTGCTCGAAGGGATAGACATCGGCCGGCTGCACGTGGAACTTGGCGATGATGCCGGCGCGATAGCCCTTCTCCTTCAGGACGGCCGGCAGGGAACGCACGCTGCGAAACGTATGGAAGTTGTGATACGAGTGCTGATGGCCGTACTGCCCGTTGGCGTGGTTGAACAGGCCGGTGTAGATGACCGACCGGCTCGCGCTGCACGAGGCAACCGTCGCAAACGCATGCGTGAAGCGAACGCCCTGCTCGGCCAAGCGATCCAGGTTCGGCGTCTGGATCGCGCGGTTGCCGTAGCATCCAAGCTGCAGTCCGTGGTCGTCGGAGACCAGCAGCAGGACGTTCCGCTGATCGGCCGGTCGGGCCGGCGCGGCGAGGGCTTGCGACGCACACAGCAGAAGGAAGATCGGCAACAGGCGGAACCGGTCGTTCGTCAACATGGATACTCCTCCGATGATCGGTCGACGAGCCTTCAGGATGCGCTATCCTACGTTGGATGGTCCGGGTGCTCAAAGCGACGAGGGGTTTTCCGGACGGCGCTACGATACGCGGTCTTGAAGGTCCTCGGATCGGCCTGAGGACCCGTCTCGCCAGACCCGCGCCGCGTCAGCCAGGCGCGCCCCGAAAGAAGAGGTGTCGATGGGCGCTTTGTTATTGCTTGGTGGCGTTCCAGGTGCCGGTGTAGGTCTCGGTGGATTCGCCTTCCGGAGTGTACTCGACGGTATAGTCGAGCGTCATCGCCGTCTTGCCGACGCGGAGCGTGCCCGTCACGGTAACGGCCCACGTTCCTTGCGGCTGCGGGGGAACGTTCTCGAGGCTCTCGTCGTCGACGATCGTATACCAGCCCTCGACGTCGCCGCCCGTCGTAATCGTGAACGCCCCCTCCGCGCTCGTCACGCCGTGGGGATGGTTGGCGTCCGTCACCGCCCCGGCCTCATCGAGTGTAATCTCGTTCCAGGTGCTCTGGTTCTCGAGATGCCAGGTGCCGGCCAGATCGGCCGTCGTGCAGGCGGCCGCTGCCTGGGTTATGGGACTATTGGCGTCCTCGCCGGTCCCGCCGGGCACGCAGCCGCCCAGAAGGACCGGTAAGATCGCGACCATTGCGAGGTGCCGTCCCTTCCTGTGATGCATCCGATCACCGCCCCCGGTGAGTCTGGTTCGGATCGAACACGCGCGCTCGTCGTGTCGTCTCGTGTTCGATCCCGTCGCACGCCACAGTGCGCGTATCGGTTCGTCGGAGGGTGCGCTTGAGCAAGGAGTATCCAACGGGAGACAGCTGCCTCGACGCGCCCATGGCCGGACGGGGAAGGCGGCATTATGATAGCCGCACCGTCGTCCCGGAAGGGACCGTTCGCTCGGCCCCTACGCTGTTTGTGACAATGTCTGAGTCGTCGAGCAGCCCTGGCCTTGTGGCCCAGCCGCCCTCGGCTGGGACCTTTCAACGGTTCACGGCCGGGCTTGTCACGGCGAAGCGTAGCGAAGCCTGGAGGCGGCCGTGCCACACTGTTCGATCTTCGTTCCAGGCAGCGTAGCGCAACGCCGCTTCCGCGACCTACCCACAGGAGAGACCGCCGTGCGCATCAAGCAATCGATCTGCTATCCCATCTTCAAGACCGACGACATGGGCTTCGACGACCTGTTCCGGACCGCGGCCGAGATCGGCTACGCCGCCGTCGAGATGTGGGGCCGGGGCGACGACTTCGAGGAGGTCTGCGCCGTAACGCATCAGCACGGGCTCGTCGTGGCGAGCATGGTCGCACACGCGTCGCTGCCGGACGGGCTCAACAAACGCGGCAACCACGACCGCATCGAGGGGGAGCTGCGGGAATCGATCGACCTCGCGGCCAAGCACGGCATCCCCGGACTCATCGCCTTCAGCGGAAACCGTCAACCGTACGTCGACGAGCGAGAGGCCATCGAGGCCTGCGCGGACGGACTGCGACGCGTCGCTCCCTATGCCGAGAAGAAGGGCGTGAACGTCAACCTCGAGCTGCTCAACAGCAAGCGGGATCATCCGGGCTATCAGTGCGACCACACCGAATGGGGCGTGGCCGTCGTGCAACGGGTGAACAGCCCGCGGGTCAAGCTACTCTACGACATCTACCACATGGCCATCATGGAAGGCGACCTGATCCAGACAATCCGGTCCAACATCCAGTACATCGGCCACTTCCACACGGCCGGCAACCCGGGCCGCAACGACATGGACGACACGCAGGAGCTCAACTACGCCGGCATCTGCAAGGCGATCGCCTCGACGGGCTACGACCTCTACGTCGGCCACGAGTACAAGCCGAAGGGCGACCCAATCGCGTCGCTGCGGCAGACCTTCGCGCTCTGCGATCAGGCGTAGGGCCTCCTGTCGGCAGGTCTGCGCCCGATTCCTAACTCAACCCAAGTCCCGATAACGCCGAAATCACCGCTGAGAGCAGGACCTCCGTGCGGACGAAGCGCCGGAGCATCCGCACTGTAAATCTCGCTGGGACAACAACGTACTGAAGCTACGCAGATCGGCGTATCGACGCCGGCCCCCGCGGGCTTCACGAAGCGACGTCATGACGAGCCCACGCACTGCCATCATCGGCGGCGGATATTGCGGACTCTCCGCCGCGTACGAACTGAGCCGCCATGGCGCGCGTCCGATAATCTACGAGGCCGCTTCGACAGCCGGCGGACTGGCCCGTTGCCTGCGGCTCGGCGGTGCGCCGGTCGAGGCATACTACCACCACTGGTTCAACCACGACCGCGATATCCTGGGTCTGGTACGGGAGCTTGGCCTGAAGGAGCACCTAAGCTACCACGAGACCCACACGGCCACGCTCCGCGATAACGCGATCCACCGACTCAGCTCGCCGATGGATGTGCTCCGCTTCCGCCCCCTGCGGATGGTCGATCGGCTGCGTCTCGCCCGGTTGGCGCT
>CAZKCX010000776.1:0-3009 GCA_964550865.1 uncultured Planctomycetales bacterium | reverse complement strand
CGCCGCTGTTGTTGAGTTCGCCCTGAAGCAGCGCGCTTGAGGGAATCTCCAGCGTAGATGTGTTACCAAGGTCGGTGGCCATCGTCCCGTGGAGCGTCATCGCCCCGGAGTTCGTCAGCCGGCCGCCCCCCCCGATGGTACCGTACAGCGTGATTGTTCCGAGATTCGTCCAATCCGCGCTCGCCTGGAAACCGCCATAGACGTTCAGCCGACCGTCGAACGTGGTACCGGTTGAATTGTGGAGGAAGGTTTGACCTCCATTGATCGTCAGCGCCGCGGTCGAGCCACGAAAGTCCAAGGCTGCGTCGTTCGTAATGGTTCTGCTGCCGCTGAATGACAGCGTCGAGCCGTCTTCGATGGCAATCGAGCCGGTGTTGTGTAGGTCGTTCAGGATGGTGAGCGCCAGGGTCCCACCGTCGGCGTGCAATGTCCCCGCGTTACTGCCGAGAACCAGGGAACCATGTCCGCTGATCTCCGCACCCGATGGATTGTCGACCGCGTCTCGAGTATCCAGCGATCCACCCGCGAGGTTAATCGTGCCGTTCTGCGTGAAGGCCTTCTGGAAGTAGCAGGTGGTCGAACCGACATTGAGCGTCCCGTTGTTCACGAAGTCACAATCGGCCCTACCCCCCAAGGTATAGACCGTTCCTTCGTTGGTGAGTGTCCCGGTACCCTCCACCCTTGCCGCGGCGCTATTCAGGGTAAGCAGGCCCCAGTTCGTCCAATCGATGTTCCGTTCGAAGGTTCCGTACACGTCAACCAAACCGTCGTAGCTGTTGGACGCGTTGTTCTCGATGAAGGTCACGCCAGAACCGATCGTCAGCTTGGCCGACGAGCCGCCGAAGTCGATCGTGCCCGAGTTGGTCACCGTCTTGCCACTACCGCTCAGACTCAGCGTCGCGCCGTCCGTGATCTGGAACGTACCGCTATTCGTGAAGCTGTCCTTCAGCGGCAAGGAGAGCGTATACCCACTCTGAGTCGCCGAGATCGTCCCGCTGTTGCCGCTGAGGTCAGCGCTCCCCCGACCTGTGATCACACCGTTGTTGAACAAGCCGCCGGAGTTGTTGATGGAGCCGCCCGTAAGGTTGATCGTGCCGAGGTTGTTCGCAGCTCCGCCGATGTTGAAGTTCACGGACGTGTTGAGAACCGCTCCGGCCTCGTTGGTGAAGTTCCCGCCGACGCCGGCGCTGCCCCCCGTCAGCGTGATCTCGCCCCCATTCGTCAGCGTCCCCACATTCAACCCGCCGCCGGTCAGGTTGATCACGGCGCCGGGGTCGTTGATCAGCGACGACTGCGCCGTCAACCAACCGCTCCCCGTAATCATGTGGCTGTTCGAGATCAGGCTTGTGGTGCTCAGGTTCCCGCCCGAGAGATGGATGTTCCCGCTGTTCCAGAAGCCGCCATTGGCCGTCAGGGTCCTGCTCAAGGCAAGCGTCGCATCTGAAGTGCTGATGTCTAGCGTGTCGATGGTGATGCTGGAGTTGAGGGTAACGGTGTAGTCGGGTCCAACGTCGCCGAGCGTCACATTCCAATCCGCTCCGCTCGGGTACGTAGGGGACGAACTCCAGAAGAGTCCGTTGGTCCAAGAACCGTCGTAGATCCAGGCAGGCAGATTCGGGTCCGGCTGCCAACCCGTCCAGTGAGCGGAACTCGCAAGCGCAGGACACGTCGGGATGAGGTGAAGCACGCAGCCCAGTAAGATGGTCGGGGCTCGGCCTCGACCCACCATCCGCTTTGCGTTAGGCATTGAAGTGGCCTCCGAACGGCGACATCGGCAAGCACGCGGCTCTCCGGCCTACAGGGGTGATCCTTGGAAGTGGCTTCTGCGATGTGCAAATGTGGTTGGCGCGCTTGGCCCCCGCCGGCCCACTATTCCTGAGGGCCCAGGGCGCATCGCTCCATTGCGCCTCGTTGCCACCTCCCTCACCCTGCAGCATGCAAAGACATCTGAAGCTTCCGACAAAAGCTATCTGTAAGGCTAGCAGCTTGATGTGGTTGGAGTCAAGGCTCCTGCAGGGACACGCGAGAAGATTACGGAAGAAGCGGAAATTCACTGCGCACCGCGTTGCACCCAGTAGCTCGACGCCGCGCCTCATGATCAGCACTATCGGCCCCGTCCCATCCTCCGAGCACCGCTCGCCGGGTCCTCGATCCCCGCCGTGCTGCCCACCACGCGATCATCGCCGCGGGGCGTGACCGGTGATGATTGGTAGCCGTCCCAAGTGTCCCTCCGCCGGGAATGGCCTTCCTCGATCCGCCCGATGGTAGCTCCCGTGTGTCGGCACCGCTGGCGCGATTGACTGTTGCCGTGCTTGAAACCACGCCCCCGCTATCGCCGCTTCCTCCACTAGGAAAGGACCGTTTCGCGCAGGCACGTCAGGGACTGACAACGCATGGCCTTCAAGGCGAACAAGAACGACCTCGAGATCATCCGATCCATCGCCGAGCACCGTCTGCTCTCCGTGGCCCAGATCGCTGCCCTGCACCTTCGGAACAGACGCGCCACGGCGAGGCGATTGAAGGCCTTCCGAGAGGCCGAGATTGTTCGTGCCGATACGCCCGGGTTCGGCCGAGGCCCAGGCCGACCTGAGGAGTTCATCTCGCTGACCAGTCAGGGAGTAGCCCTTCTGAAGACCAAAGGCCTCCTCGATCCGGATGTCTCGGACGATCATGTCACCGCCGCGAAGATCGATCACGTCCAGCACCAGGCCCTGCTCAATTGGTTTCGCATCCATCTGACTCGGATGGCGCGGGCAATCCCCGAACTGCAGGTTGAGTTCCTGGCGCCCACCTCGCCGTACCTGTCCCGCACCCCGGACGACCAGCCCTCCGTCTTCGACCGAGTGCAGCCAGCCGGCAGCGATGAGCCCGTCGGCTTCCTGCCCGACGGGGTCTTCTCCATCACCGACACGCAAGAGGCCAAGACGCTCCTGTTCTTTCTCGAGGAGAACATGTCCACCGAGACCCTCGCCAGCCACTCGGGCAACCCGGGAGACTTCCGACAGAAAG
>CAZKCX010000775.1:1056-3022 GCA_964550865.1 uncultured Planctomycetales bacterium | reverse complement strand
ACCGAGGCTCCTCAGCGATCGGCCTTCCCGTTCGTCCTTGGCGGCCTGTGCCTTGGCGAATCCTCGACTCCGTGTCTTCTGACGTTCCATGGCCTTGCCCCGCGGTCGGGTCGAGGTCGGCCGGCCGAAGAGCGGCCCGATGGGCTCATCGTAGGCGAACGTGGATTCGCGGGTCGGCTTGCCGGGTCCTTTCATTGCACCCGGGGTGGTCCAAGCCTTCCTGGCGCTCATTGCATCATCACGACCGCCTTGGTCGCCGCGATCTCCGGCAACGATCCCGCTAGAACGGAGGGCCTGGGACGCCAAAGGTAGAGGGGCATTGGGCGGGGATGCTTCGGCCGTAGCCGTGCGATCGCGGGTCCTCTGCTTGGGACGACGCTTACCTCCGCGCGGGCTAACCTTGAGCATTTGCGCAGCGAGCTGCGACTGCTTCCAGCCTTGGGCATGGATGGTCGGGGTCACCAGGGCCACGCGAACTTGCTCGGGCGCGACCTGGCTCAGCTCCGAGAGCATCTGATCCAGGACGCGAGGCTCGCTCCGCACCAGGATGACGCGTTGCGCGTCCGGCCGTGTGGTCGCCCGTTGCTCCGCGAAGAACTGCTTCTCCCGGTCGACCTTTCGGTCCGGCGGCAAGGTCTGGGCGTCCGTCAGGCGGTGCCTCGCGAAGAATCCTTTGAGCATCCACAGCAGCTCCGTCTGGTGCTCGGCGTCCGAGGCGGTCAGCTGAAGCTGAACGGGTTCCTGCGCTACGCGCTGTCGCGAAAGCTCTCCGGCCGTAATGCCCTTGGCGAGTTGATCTGCGACGCGAAGTCCCCCCTCGTCGGCCTGCGCAGGCCTGGAGGCGACCGTCGCCTTCGGTTCCATCCTTGCCAATTCCTTTGGTGCCGCAGCTTCTGGGCTTGGCGGGACCATCGCCACCTGAGCGGCCCCCTTCTCGGGGCTCGGTTGGGTTTCCTTCGTTTCCACAGCCTGCCCTGTCTTGGCGATCGGCCGGCCGGAATCCGTCTTCGATCTCCGAACCGACGCCTCGCCATCCTCTGCTTTGCGATGCCTGCCTCGCGTTGGCGCACCGGCCTTGCCTCGCGGCTTCCGCGCAACGGCCAGTGGGGGCTCGAGATTGACCTCCTCGGATTCGGACACGGCTGACTTCTCGCGATGGGCTTCCGTCCCATCCAGCGCCGCGCGCCCCATCGCCTTAGACTTGGGGGCGGACTTTGCTCGGACTGGCCGCCGTCTGCCCTTCTTTGCCAGAGACTCCGCCGACGGCGGGGGGACGTTGTCCTCTCGCGCTTCCTCCGTCGGTCCGCGCTTCGCCGATGGGGGCGAATCGGCCAGCCCGGATTCCCCGAGGAGCCTCGGCGGCGCCTTGGGTGGAGGCGTCTCTTCCGGTCCGCGTCTTGTCTTGGCATCTTCGCGCTGCTGCTCGGCAAGCTCGTCCAGCTCGTCATCCGCCTGCTTCTCCGCGCTGGCGAGGAAGAGCGAATCCCTCCGCTCTTGCTGCACGTAGTCGATCGTGAGATAGCCTGCCAGGACGGCCACAAGGATCACGGCGGCCGCGCCGACGAGCCGACCGAAGCTGAGCACCCCCGGTGGAGTCGCCGTCGCCGACGCATGGGGGTCAATCCCGTCGAAGAGCGTTTCCCGCTCCAAACGGGCGATGACCGTCTCGCCGAGGTCCTCCGGCGCCTGCCCGCGAGGCAAGCCACCCACGAACGAGGAGATCTTGCGGAGCTCCTCCAGGCGCCGGCGCGCTTCGGGGGACTCTTCGAGATAGGCCTCGATCCTGGCCACACCGTCCTCGTCCAACTCGTCGTCGAGGTAGGCGGTCAGGTCTTCTTCGATCGGTTTTTGTCCGTCCTGCGTCATAACCTCTTCCAACGGCTCACAACACGTGCTGCAAACGTTCTCGTAGGGCCATCCGGCCTCGATGGAGTCGCGACTTCACGGTTCCCGCCGGCAGCTCGAG
>CAZKCX010000775.1:0-1046 GCA_964550865.1 uncultured Planctomycetales bacterium | reverse complement strand
GGACCTCACCGATCTCCGCGTAATCGAGCCCTTCGATGTCCCGAAGCACGACGACCCTCCGGTAGTCCGCCTCCAACGCATTCAGGGCCTCGACGACCAGCCGTTGCTCTTCCCGGCTCTGAAGTTCCGCCGGCGGGTCGGCCGGTTTCGAAGCGCCCGTTCGTCGGGACAACGCGGCGGCCTGGTTCTCCATCGGCATCGCGTCTTCCCTCTGTCCGCCGAAGGGGACCGTTCGGGACTCCTTCTTGCGGTGCGAGAGCGACTGGTTCACCGCGATCCGGTAGAGCCATGTATAGAAGCGGCTCTTGCCCTTGAACGAGCCGATCGATTCGAGGGCCTTGCAGAAGGCGTCCTGCGTCAAGTCCGCGGCGTCCTCCCGGTTGCCGCAGATCCGCCAGCAGGTGTTGAATACGCGATCTTGGTACTTGGCGATAAGCTGGGCGAAGGCCGCCATGTCGCCCTGCTGGCATTGCTCGACGAGCAACGAATCCTCGAATTGGATGGCCGTCGCGGGAGCCGGCACTCGCTGACCCTTCCTTGGATTGGACGGCCGAAGGGACTGGAAGTTCCCGGCGGTTGCGGGTTTTCCGTCGCAGGCGGCCGAGCCTTGCGGTATTCTAGCCGTCCGTTGTGTGCACGACCGCCATTATAATCCCGACAGCGCAGGTGGAAAGCGACCCATGAGCGATTCGCAGCGAAACGTGTACCGATCTCCCCTCGTGGCCCGAAACGCCTCGCCGGAAATGGCCGAGCTGTTCGGCGAGCGAACCAAGTACGTCATCCATCGCAAGCTCTGGCTGGCCTTGGCCGAAGCGCAGAAGGAGCTCGGCCTGCCCATCACGGAGAAGCAGCTTCGGCAGCTGCGGGACAACGTGGAGAACATCGACTTCCAGGCCGCCGACAAGTACGAGCGAGCGCTCCGGCATGAGACGATGGCCCACATCCACGCCTATGGGGACGCCGCCCCGGACGCACGCGGCATCATCCACCTCGGGGCGACGAGCTGCTACGCCCTCGACAACACCGACCTGATCCTCCTGCGGCAG
>CAZKCX010000774.1:0-3032 GCA_964550865.1 uncultured Planctomycetales bacterium | reverse complement strand
CATCGTCATCGGTGCGGCCCAGATGTCCGTGAGGAGAGAAATGATGAAAGACGTCCGGCTCGCCTTGGGCGCGGTGCACGCGACGGCGGTCCGCTGCCCGGAGGCCGAACGACTTCTCAGCGGACAGGCCCCGACCGACGCCCTCCTTTCCGAAGCCGCGGAGGCCGTCGTGTCGAGCGTGACGCCGCAAGACGACATCCGCGCCACGGCCCGGCACCGGCTGGAGATCGTTCGCCGCATCGTCCCTCAGATCCTCTTGGAAGCCTTCGCCCGGGCGGGAGGGAAACGCTGATGAGCAAGCAGATCCTACGCTTCAACGTCAACGGCGTGAGCCACGAGATCGCCGTCGATCCCGACGCCAGCCTCCACAACGTGCTGCGCGAGCATCTCGGCCTGACCGGCGTCAAGCACGGCTGTGGCGAGGGCGAATGCGGCGCGTGCACGGTGTTGCTGAACGGCCGTCCGGTGATCTCCTGCATCACGCTCGCGCTCGATGCCGACGGCAAGAAGGTCACGACGATCGAGGGGCTCGAAGGCAAGGACGGGACCCTCCACCCCGTGCAGGAGGCGTTCGTGCGGGGTGAGGCCATCCAATGCGGCTTCTGCACGCCCGGCATGGTGCTCGCCGCCAAGGCGTTGCTGGATCGCAACCCCGATCCCAGCGAGGACGAAATCCGTCGCGCGCTGGCGGGCAATCTCTGTCGGTGCACGGGCTATACCGGCATCGTCGCGGCCGTGAAGGAGGCCGCGGCGGTCCTCCGCGGGGAGAAGGAGTTCGAGCCGCAAGGGGACTTCGGCAAGGACCTGGTCGGCAAGCCCGTCGAGCGGATCGGCGCGCGGGAGAAGGTCACCGGCAAGGCGGTCTTCACGGCGGACCTGAATCCTCCCGGTATGCTGCACGCAATGGTCCTTCGCAGTCCGCACGCGCGGGCCAAGATCAAGAAGATCGATACGTCCAAGGCCGAGAAGCTCAAGGGCGTCCACGCCGTCGTCACCGCGGAGGACCTGCCCGACGTGCTGTGGGGCCTCCTGCTGAACGACGAACCCCTGCTCGCCCGCGGCGAGGTCCGCTTCGTGGGGGACCGCGTGGCCATCGTCGCGGCCGAGACGCCGGAGATCGCGCGGAAGGCGCTCCGCCTCATTCAGGTGGACTACAAGCCGCTCAAGGCCGTCATCGACATGGAGAAGGCCCGCTTGCCGGACGCGCCGCAGGTTCACGATGCGTACGACCGCTTCAGCATCGGGTACTTCGGGGTCCCGTTGGAGATCCCCGACAGCAACGTCACGACCACCATGGTGATCTCCGACGGGGACGTGGAGGCCGGATTCGCGGAATCCGAGGTCATCGTCGAGGAGGAGTACCGCACGATGCCCCAGCACCAGGGGCATATCGAGACGCACATCGCGATGGCCCAGCCGGAACCGGGCGGACGCGTCACCGTCTTCACGTCGACGCAGGTGCCGTTCATCGCGCGGCACGCCGTGGCCGGCTGGCTCGGCATCCCGATGAGCAAGGTCCGCATCGTGTGGATGGAGACGGGCGGCGGATTCGGCAACAAGATCCCCCCCTTCACGGAGCCGATGGCGGCCGCGATGGCGATGAAGACCGATCGCCCCGTGCGGCTGTGGTACACGCGCCAGGAGGAGCTGGTCGACTCGCGGCCTCGCGCCGCGACGATCACCCGCCTCAAGACCGGCGCGAAGCGGGACGGCACGCTCGTCGCGCGGACGCTCGAGTTCCTCGTCGACAACGGGGCCTACTGCGATTGCGGTCCGCTCACGGCGGGCGGCACGGTGGAAGCCGGACGGGGACCGTATCGCATCCCCCACGTGCACCTCGAAGGCCATTCGATCTACACGAACAAGTTCAACACCGGACCGTTTCGGGCACCGGGCTACCCGCAGATCACCTTCGCGATGGAGTCGCACATGGATTCCCTCGCGAAGAAGCTGGGCGTGGACCCCGTCGAGCTGCGGCGGAAGAACGCGCTGCGCACGGGTGATGCGACCTTCGCCGGGACGACCATCCAACACGACGTCTTCTATCGCTGCCTCAATGCCGTGGCCGAAAAGATCGACGCCGACCCGGCGTGCGACGGCGAAGGCTGGGGCCTCGCCGCGGGGGAATGGCGAACGGGCGGGCATCCATGCGGCGCGGTCTTCAAGGTCAACGAGGACGGGACGGTCGCGGTGACGATCGGCTCGAGCGACCTGACCGGCTCCAAGACGAGCATCGCCCAGGTGGCGGCCGAGGAGTTGGGCCTGCCGCTCGAGCAGCTCTCGATGACGGTCGGGGACACCGACACCGCCCCCCTGGCCGCCCCGAGCGGCGGCAGCATGGTCACCTTCAACATGACGAACGTCGTCCGCAAGGGGGCACAGAAGCTGGCGCAAACGCTCAAGGAACTGGCATCGGAAGAGCTCGATCAGCCCGCCGATTCCCTCGAGGTCGCGTATGGACGCGTCTTCGTGCGCGACGACCCGGATAACGCCATCGGCTTCGCCGAACTGGGGGCTGCCCAGCCCATCGGGGTGACGGAATCCTCCGGGGCCATCCCGCCCACGGACGCCTTCTGCGTGAACGGCGTCAAGGCGCGTGTGGACAAGACCACCGGTGAGGTCACGGTATTGCGCCTGGTCACGGCCATCGACACGGGCAAGGCGATCAACCCGGCCTCGGTTCGCGGGCAGGCCAGCGGAGGCTTCGTGCAGGCCTTGGGTTTGGCCTTCTGGGAAGAGATCGTCCAAGACCCCAAGGACGGCCACGTCGTCACGCAGGGATTCACCGACTACCGACTCCCCACGGCGGCGGACGTGCCCTCCGTCGAGACGATCATCATCGAGGGCGATCCGTCCTCCAGCGAAGGCCACGGGTGCAAGGGAATCGGCGAGCCGGTGCATGTGCCGGGCGCGGCCGCCGCCGCGAACGCCGTGGCCGCCGCGACGGGTCACCGCTTGACCACCCTTCCGATGACGCCGGAGCGAATCCTCCAGGCGATCAAGGAATCCGATGGCTAGCGAGAGAGCGACAC